>NZ_JBSGDB010000038.1:0-14984 GCF_053602155.1 Streptomyces sp. NPDC004561 | reverse complement strand
GAACCGTCCGCCTTCCCGGAACCGTCCGCCTTCCCGGAACCGTCCGCCTTCCCGGAACCGTCCGCCTTCCCGGAACCGTCCGCCTTCCCGGAGCCGTCTGTCCTGCCGGAGGCCCCGGTCCCCTCGGACCGGTCGGCGTCGGCGGCGCTCCCGGGTTCGTCGGAGGGTGCGGCGGACTTCGGCGCGGGTGTGTTCCCCGTCCCCTTGTCCGGGGCGGCGGCCGTCTCGTGGCCCCCCGGGGTTCCGGGCCCTTCAGCCGGCAGCGGCTCTTCCGGTGCCACGCCCTCGTTCGGCTGCTGCGGCTGCGGCTCGTCGCTCATGTCGTGCACGGACTCCTGTTTCGCGTCGTACGTTCCCGTACGCCTCGTACGCCTTCTGCGCCCCCTGTTTGAAGACTCTCGCACCTGGCGTTCCGTTCCCGGATTCCGGCACGCTTCCGGCGCGGAAATGCGTGGCCGGCCGCCGGGCCTCCGGACTAGGCTCCTGCGCTTCGGTGTCGAGTTGTCCGAGGAGGTTGACTGACGTGGGCGCGGGACGGTTGTACGTGGCCGTCGCGATAGGGGGGTTCAGACGGTACGCGACGTATCGGGCCGCCACTGCGGCAGGGGTCTTCACCAACACGGTCTTCGGGCTGATCCTGGTCTGCACGTATCGGGCGCTGTGGGACCTGAAGCCGCACCTGGGTGGCTATGACCAGGCACAGGCCGTCACCTACGTGTGGCTGGGGCAGGCCTTTCTGTCGACGCTCGCGATCGGCGGCGGGGGCGTCGAGGACGAGTTGATGGAACGCATCCGTACGGGGGATGTGGCGATCGATCTCTACCGGCCCGCCGATCTCCAGCTGTGGTGGCTGGCGGCGGATGTGGGGCGGGCGCTCTTCCAGTTGCTGGGCCGGGGGGTGATCCCGTTCGTGTTCGGCGCGCTGTGCTTCCCGATGTACCTGCCGGCCGACGTGGGCACCTGGGCGGCGTTCCTCCTGGCCGTGCTGCTGGCGATGGCGGTCGGCTTCGGGATCCGGTACCTGGTGGCGCTGAGCGCGTTCTGGCTGCTGGACGGCGCAGGGGTGGGGCAGATGGCGTGGCTGCTGGGGTATTTCTGCTCGGGGATGCTGCTGCCGCTGAACGTGTTCCCGGGCGCGCTCGGCGAGGTCGTGCGGGCGTTGCCGTGGTCGTCGCTGCTGCAGGCGCCGGCGGACATCCTGCTCGGGCACGGGGATCCGCTGGGCACGTATCTCTTCCAGGGGGCGTGGGCGGTGGCGTTGCTGGGTGCGGGGCGGCTGGTGCAGTCGGCGGCGACGCGCCGGGTGGTGGTGCAGGGTGGCTGAGCGCGGCCGGTTCGCGGAGGGTGCGCGGGCCTACCGGCTGATCGCCTGGATGTGGATCCGGTCCACGATGGCCTACCGGGTGTCGTTCGCCATGACCACGTTCGGGAACTTCGCGGCGACGTTCTTCGACTTCGTCGCGATCATGCTGATGTTCTCGCGGGTGGACGAGCTGGGCGGCTGGTCGCTGCCGGAGGTGGCGTTCCTGTACGGGCTGTCGGCGGTGGCGTTCGGGCTGGCGGATCTGGTGATCGGGTCGATGGACCGGCTGGGGCGGCGGCTGCGGGACGGGACGCTGGACACGCTGCTGGTGCGGCCGGCGCCGGTGCTGGCGCAGGTGGCGGCCGACCGGTTCGCGCTGCGGCGGCTGGGCCGGGTGACGCAGGGGCTGCTGGTGCTGGGCTGGGCGCTGCCCCGGGTCGCCGTCCACTGGACGCCGCCGAAGCTGGTGCTGATGCCGGTGATGGTGCTGAGCGGGTTCGGGATCTTCTGCGCGGTGTTCGTGGCGGGGGCGGCGTTCCAGTTCGTGGCGCAGGACGCGTCGGAGGTGCAGAACGCGTTCACGTACGGAGGGACGACGCTGTTGCAGTATCCGCCGACGGTGTTCGCGAAGGAGCTGGTGCGCGGGGTGACGTTCGTGCTGCCGCTGGCCTTCGTCAACTGGCTGCCGGCGAGCTATGTGCTGGGGCGGCCGTATCCGCTGGATCTGCCGCGGTGGGTGGCGTGGACTCCCCCGCTGGTGGCGGTGGGCTGCTGCGCGCTGGCGGGGCTGGCCTGGCGGGCGGGGCTTCGTTCGTATCGGAGTACAGGGAGCTAGCGCGGTGACGGACAGCGACTTCATTTCTCTTGAGCGGGTCGAGAAGGTGTTCGAGGTACGCCGGAGGACCGGGTTCCTCAGGCGGGAGCGGCGCGAGGTGCGGGCGGTGGACTCGCTGTCGTTCACCGTGGCGCGTGGGGAGATGGTCGGGTACATCGGGCCGAACGGCGCCGGGAAGTCGACCACGATCAAGATGCTGACCGGCATCCTGACGCCGAGTGCCGGGCGGCTGCGGGTGGCGGGGATCGATCCCTCGCGGGAGCGGACGCGGCTGGCGCATCGCATCGGGGTGGTGTTCGGGCAGCGGACCACGCTGTGGTGGGACCTGCCGCTGATCGACTCCTACCGGCTGGCGCACCGGATGTACCGCATCCCGGACGGCCGTTACCGGGAGAACCTGGACCGGCTGGTGGAACTGCTGGAGCTGGGCGCGCTGTTGGACGTGCCGGTGCGGCAGCTGTCGCTGGGGCAGCGGATGCGCGGGGACGTCGCGGCGGCGCTGCTGCACGATCCGGAGGTGCTGTACCTGGACGAGCCGACGATCGGTCTGGACGTGGTGTCGAAGGCGAAGGTACGGGGTTTTCTGCGGGAGTTGAACGCGGAGCGGGGCACGACGGTGCTGCTGACCACGCACGATCTGCAGGACATCGAGCAGTTGTGCTCGCGGGTGATGGTGATCGACCACGGGCGGTTGATGTACGACGGTCCGCTCGCGGGGCTGCACGAGGCCGGGGAGGGCGAGCGGACGCTGGTGGTGGACCTGGAGCGGGAGCTGCCGCCGGTTCGGGTGCCGTCGGCGCGGGTGGTGCGGGTGGAGGGGCCGCGGCAGTGGCTGGCGTTCCCGGCGGGGCAGTCGGCGGCGCCGGTCGTCGCCCATCTCGCGGCGGAGTACCCGCTGGTGGACCTGTCGGTGCGGGAGCCGGACATCGAGGCCGTAATCGCCAAGATGTACGCCGAGAAGGCCGTCTCGTAGGCTGCTGTCATGACCGACGACGCAAGTCCGGACCTCCGGGCGTCCGACGCCGACCGTGAGCGGGTCGCCGAGGTGCTGCGGGACGCCCTGGCCGAGGGGCGGCTCGACATGGCGGAGTTCGAGGAGCGGCTGGAGGCGACGTACCGCGCGCGTACCTACGGGGAGCTGGCGCCGCTCACCCGGGATCTGCCCGCCACCGGTGCCGCTGCGCCGCCCGCCCGGGTGTCGTTCACCAAGGTGCCGGAGGAGAGCGGGAGTTGGGCGGGCAGGATCGTCGGGGGCGAGGGGTCCTCGGCGGGCGGGATCGCGATCCTGTCGGGCTTCGAGCGCAAGGGCCGCTGGACGGTGCCGAAGCGGTTCAACTGCTTCACGTTCATGGGCGGCGGCGAGATCGATCTGCGCGAGGCGAACTTCGCGGATCGCGAGGTCGAGATCAACTGTGTGGCGATCATGGGCGGGGTGCAGGTGATCGTGCCGCCGGGGGTCGAGGTGGTGGTGCGTGGCATCGGTGTGATGGGCGCCTTCGAGCACCCGAGGGACGACGGGCCGCCGGAGCCGGGCGCCCCGCGGGTGGTCGTCGGCGGTTTCGCCTTCTGGGGCGGGGTCGGTGTGGAGCGCAGGGTCACCCGGGCGGAGCGGCAGCGGCTGAAGGAGGAGCGCCGGCAGGAGAAGCTGGAGCGCAGGGAGGCCCGGCAGGAGCTGCACCGGTCGCGCCGTGAGGAGCGGTTCGAGGAGCGGGACAGGCGCCGCGACGAGAGGTACTGAGCGGGCTCCCGCGGTGTGCGCGGGAGGTGGGCCTACTTCGTGCAGACCTTGGTCAGTTCGCCGGTCGCGTCGGTGACCGCGTCGAGGTCGGGGGTGTGGTCGCCGTTCCTGATGGCGGTGCGGACGTGGGCGACGGCCTTGCCGAGGTGGTCGACGGCCTTGTTGACGTCGGTGTCGTCGGTCCGGTCGCCGATCTTGTCCAGGTTGTGCTGGATGGAGTCGAGGGCGGTGTCGGCGCGGGCGGGGTCGTTCGCCGCGTTCTCGACGGTCTGCTGGAGGTCGGTGACGCTGTCGGCGATGGAGTCGGCGGTGTGCACGCAGTCGAGGGCCTTGTGCACGGCGTCGCAGCCGGTGGTGAGGCCCGCGGTGAGCGCTGCGGTCGCCACGGCGGTGGCGACGCCGGCGAGGCGGCCTCGGCGTCGGCTGGCGGCCATGGTGGTGTCCCTCCCCTGGTGCGGCTGGCCGGGCGCACGGTGTCGGGCCGTGCGCCCGTATCCCTAGGACGCCGGGAGGGTGTGGCGGGTTGCCCTCGTGAGATCGGCGGGCCCGGCCCGCGTGCTACCTGGCGAGTGTGGTCTCCAGGGCGGCGCGCTGGTGGGCGGCGAGGTCGGTGCAGCCGGTGACGGCGAGGTCGAGCAGGGCGTCGAGTTCCTCACGGGCGAAGGGCTCGGCCTCGGCGGTGCCCTGGACCTCGACGAAGCGGCCGTCGCCGGTGCAGACGACGTTCATGTCGGTCTCGGCGCGCACGTCCTCCTCGTAGCAGAGGTCGAGCAGCGGGACGCCGCCGACGATGCCGACGGAGACGGCGGAGACGGTGCCGGTCAGCGGCTGCCGGCCGGCCTTGATCAGCTTCCTGCCCTGGGCCCAGGCGACGGCGTCGGCGAGGGCGACGTAGGCGCCGGTGATGGCGGCCGTGCGGGTGCCGCCGTCGGCCTGGAGGACGTCGCAGTCGAGGACGATGGTGTTCTCGCCGAGCGCCTTGTAGTCGATGACGGCGCGCAGGGAGCGGCCGATGAGGCGGGAGATCTCGTGGGTGCGGCCGCCGATCTTGCCCTTGACGGACTCCCGGTCGCCGCGGGTGTTGGTGGCGCGGGGCAGCATGGCGTACTCCGCGGTGACCCAGCCCTCGCCGCTGCCCTTGCGCCAGCGCGGGACGCCTTCGGTGACGGAGGCGGTGCAGAAGACCCGGGTGTCGCCGAAGGAGACGAGTACGGAGCCCTCGGCGTGCTTGCTCCATCCCCGTTCGATGGTGACCGGGCGGAGCTGTTCGGGGGTACGGCCGTCGATGCGAGACATGGCAAGGAGCCTAGCCGCAGATGCGGAAGGGGCTCGTCCCGTGGGGGGAAGAGCCCCTTACCGGTGAACCCTCGCGGTCCGGTGGACCGGTGGGGTCACATCATGTCTTCGATCTCCGCGGCGATCGGGTCGGCGTCGGTGCCGATGACGACCTGGATGGCGGTGCCCATCTTGACGACGCCGTGGGCGCCGGCGGCCTTCAGGGCGACCTCGTCGACCAGCGAGGGGTCGGACACCTCGGTGCGCAGGCGGGTGATGCAGCCCTCGATCTCCTCGATGTTGTCGATGCCGCCGAGGCCGGCGACGATCTTCTCAGCCTTGCTGGCCATGTTCCTTCTCCCTGATCCGAACCGCTTTGTCGCAGTAACCCACAGTTGGCCCATCTTCGCGAGCGGTCGTGCCGTCCTTGCCGGATGATGGCGATCACGACAGCGGAACCGTCCGCGAACTGGTCTACACCACCCGGGGGACGGTCACCAAACCGCGTCCGAGTCGAGTGGCCGGAGGACGCCCATGACCGCAGAGCGGGCCGGCGGCGCCGCGGGCACGGACGGCCCGGCGCGGGAGCGCTGGAGCCGGTTGTTCCAGGGTCTGCAGAAGATGGGCCGCAGTCTGCAGCTGCCCATCGCGGTGCTGCCGGCCGCGGGCCTCCTGATCGGTCTGGCGCAGCCGGGCGTGGTCGGCGCGGACGGTCTGGGGTGGACGGCGGTCGCCAAGGTGATGCAGGGGGCGGGCGGCGCCCTGCTCGACGGCTCCCTCGGGCTTCCGCTGCTGTTCTGTGTGGGCGTCGCGATCGGCATGGCCAGGAAGTCCGACGGCTCGACGGCGCTCGCGGCGGTGGCGGGCTTCCTCGTCTACTACGGGGTGCTGCACCAGTTCCCGCAGGACTGCCCGGCCGGCTCGAAGGCGGTTCCCGGTATCGGCTGCCAGGTCGGGAGCGGGACGGTGACGGCGTTCACGTTCCAGAACCCCGGTGTCTTCGGGGGCATCGTGATGGGTCTGCTGGCCGCGTTCTTCTGGGCCCGTTTCCACCGCACCCGGCTGGTGGACTGGCTCGGCTTCTTCAACGGCCGCCGGCTCGTCCCGATCATCATGTCGTTCGTCGCCATCCTGTTCGCGGCCGTGTGTCTGTGGATCTGGCCGCCCATCGGCGGCGCGCTGGAGAGTTTCAGCCACTGGCTGCACGAGGCCGGCTCGTGGGGCGCGGGCCTGTTCGGGGTCACCAACCGCGCGCTGCTCGTCGTGGGCCTGCACCAGTTCCTGAACGTGCCCATCTGGTTCCAGTTCGGCAGCTACACCAAGCCGGACGGCACGGTGGTGCACGGGGACATCAGCATGTTCCTGGCGGGCGACCCGAACGCGGGCCAGTTCACCTCGGGTTTCTTCCCGATCATGATGTTCGCCCTGCCGGCCGCCGCGCTGGCGATCACGCACTGCGCCCGGCCCCACCGGCGCAAAGAGGTGGGCGGTCTGATGCTGTCGGTGGCGCTCACCTCGTTCGTCACGGGCATCACCGAGCCGATCGAGTACTCCTTCATGTTCATCGCTCCCCTCCTCTACGCGGTCCATGCCGTGCTCACCGGCGTCTCGATGGCGGTGACCTGGGCGCTCGGGGTGCACGACGGCTTCAGTTTCTCGGCGGGTCTGATCGACTACGTCATCAACTGGCACCTGGCGACGAAGCCGTGGCTGATCGTCCCGATCGGCCTGTGCTTCGCGGCGGTGTACTACGCCGTCTTCCGGTTCGCGATCACGAAGTTCGACCTGAGGACTCCGGGCCGGGAACCGGAGGAAGAGGTCGAGGACGTGACCAAGGTCTGACCGCGTCGCGCGGGGCTCCGCGGCCCGGGCGCGGGGGCACACGGCGCGTAGCGCTCCGGTAGCGGATTTCGTGGTTCCTTACACGGCCTTCATCGTGCTACAACAGGTCTACACCACTGAGTGGTGTAGACCAGAGACGCTGCCGTCCCCTTCCATGGTTCCCGGGCGGCGCCTTGCCTCCAGGAGGAACTCGTGACCACGGCCACCGCCGCCCCCGCGGCAGAGAAGAAGAAGGGCGCCGGCGCGATGGCTGTACTGCAGCGCATCGGCCGCAGCCTGATGCTGCCGGTGGCGGTGCTGCCGGCCGCGGCCCTCCTGGTCCGCCTCGGCAACACCGACATGCTGGGACGCCCGTCCTTCCCGGCGTTCCTGACGAAGATCGCGTCCTTCATGGCCGCCGGCGGCAACGCGATCCTCGACAACATGGCGCTGCTGTTCGCGGTGGGCATCGCGATCGGCTTCGCGAAGAAGTCGGACGGCTCGACGGCGCTCGCCGGGGTCGTCGGCTATCTGGTCTTCAAGAACGTGCTGGGCACCTTCACCGACAAGAACCTGCCGAAGGTGGCGACGGCCGTCGACGGCAAGGTCGTCATGGTCGACGCCCCGGTGGACGCCAAGGTGCTCGGCGGTGTGGTGATGGGCATAGTGGTGGCGCTGCTGTACCAGCGCTTCTACCGCACCAAGCTGCCCGACTGGGCGGGCTTCTTCGGCGGCCGGCGCCTGGTGCCGATCCTGTCCGCCTTCGCCGGTCTGGTCATCGGCATCGTCTTCGGCTACATCTGGCCGGTCCTCGGCACCGGTCTGCACAGCTTCGGTGAGTGGCTGGTGAAGTCGGGCGCGGTCGGCGCGGGCATCTTCGGTGTCGCCAACCGTGCGCTGATCCCGATCGGCATGCACCACCTGCTGAACTCCTTCCCCTGGTTCCAGGCCGGCGAGTACCACGGCAAGAGCGGTGACATCGCGCGCTTCCTGGCCGGCGACCCGCACGCGGGCCAGTTCATGACCGGCTTCTTCCCGATCATGATGTTCGCCCTGCCGGCCGCCTGCCTCGCCATCGTGCACTGCGCCCGGCCCGAGCGCCGCAAGGTCGTCGGCGGCATGATGTTCTCGCTCGCCCTGACGTCCTTCGTCACCGGCGTCACCGAGCCCATCGAGTTCACGTTCATGTTCATCGCGCCGGTCCTGTACGCGATCCACGCGGTCCTCACCGGTGTCTCCATGGCGCTGACCTGGTCGCTGGGCATGAAGGACGGCTTCGGCTTCTCCGCCGGCGCGGTCGACTTCGGCCTGAACCTGGGCATCGCGACCAACCCCTGGGGTCTGGTCCTGGTCGGCCTGTGCTTCGCGGTGGTCTACTACGTCGTCTTCCGCTTCGCCATCACCAGGTTCAACCTGCCCACGCCGGGCCGCGAGTCCGACGAGGAACTCGCCGAACTGCAGAAGGCCGAGGCCAAGTAGGGCCGGCCCGCGCAGCCGGAACGAACGAAGGCCCCCGGAACCAGTGAGGTTCCGGGGGCCTTCGGCGCGCCGAGGGGCGCTCAGATCTCGTACACGGCGCGCGGGGCGGCGAGCTCCACCGGTCCGTCGAACACCTCGCGTGCGTCGCGGAGGTTGACCCGCGGGTCGGTCCACGGCGGGATGTGGGTGAGGACCAGCCGGCGGGCGCCCGCGCGGGCCGCCGTCTCGCCCGCCTCACGGCCGTTCAGGTGCAGGTCCGGGATGTTCTCCTTGCCGTGCGTGAACGCGGCCTCGCACAGGAACAGGTCGGCGTCCCGGGCCAGCACGTCCAGCGCCTCGGTGACGCCCGTGTCCCCGGAGTAGGTGAGGGTCTTCCCGCCGTGCTCGATCCGGATGGCGTACGCCTCCACGGGATGGCGGACCCGCTCCGTGTGCACCGTGAAGGGGCCGATCTCGAAGGCCGACGGCTTGACGGTGTGGAAGTCGAAGACCTCGCTCATCGAGGAGGCGGAGGGGGTGTCGGCGTAGGCGGTGGTCAGGCGGTGTTCGGTGCCCTCGGGGCCGTAGACCGGGATCGGGTCGCAGCGGCCGCCGTCGTGGCGGTAGTAGCGCGCGACGAAGTAGCCGAGCATGTCGATGCAGTGGTCCGCGTGCAGATGGCTCAGGAAGATCGCGTCGAGGTCGTAGAGACCGCAGTGGCGCTGCAGCTCGCCGAGGGCGCCGTTGCCCATGTCGAGGAGCAGCCGGAAGCCGTCGGCCTCGACGAGGTAGCTCGAGCAGGCCGATTCCGCGGACGGGAACGACCCCGAGCAGCCGACGACGGTGAGCTTCATGAAGCAGAAACCTCCGTTGGCGGAATTCCGGTGGGCGGGACGAGGGCCCTCGGAAACGAGGGATGACGGGGGTCGTGCGGTCCGTCGAGCGTAAGGCGCGAAAGCGCGGGTCGCTCCTCCGCCAGGGGGCGTTGTGGGCGAACTCACCTGTGCTGTCACCGGTTCGGCTGGACCCGGAGTGCACCGGGATCGCGGGAGGGCGCGCGATGTACGCCGCGCGCCGGTAACGTCGTCGTATGGACACGTCCTGGTGGCTGGCGCTCGCGGCGGTGGTACTGCTGGCGCTCGTCGCCACGCTCGTCGACGGCTGGGGACGCGGCCGCCGCCCCGGCGGGCGGCGCCTGCGGCCGCCGGGCCGGGCGGGCACCCGGGCGGCGCACGCGGGCCGCCCGTCCCCGGGTGACATCTGGTGGGCGAACGTCTCCTACGAGGACCGCCGCGAGGTCAAGGACCGGCCCTGTCTGGTGCTGTCCGTGCGCGGCGACCGGGCCACGGTCGCGAAGATCACCAGCAAGTACCACGACGAGCGCGCCGGGGTGATCCCGCTGCCGCCCGGCGCGGTCGGCGACGCGCAGGGCCGTCCCAGCTTCCTGCAGACCGACGAGCTGCGCGAGGTCCCGGTGGGCGACTTCCGCCGCCGGGTGGGCGTGGTCGACCCGGTCCTGTGGGACCAGGTACGCCACCTCGCCCCCTAGCGCCCGTCAGCTCCTCAGCTCTTCACGGTCACGGTCACCGTCCACTCCTGGATGCCCTTGCAGGAGAGCTGTCCGGGGGCGGTGGGCAGGGTGCACAGCGGGCGGGAGGACGCCAGCTTCACAGTGCCGGGGGCGACGGCCCGGTAGGCGGCCGTGGCGTCGCCCCGCTGGATGACGAAGCCCGCGTTGATGGCCTCCAAGGCGCCGCCGTTCGCGGTGAGCGGCTTCCAGGGGCGGCCCTTGGTGCCGTGGAGCGTGAGCCGCACCTCACCGCCCTTGGTCACACAGACCGTACGGCCGCCGTCCGCGGCCGTCAGCTCCACGTGGTCCGCGCACGCCCCGGTGCTGGGGGCGGACGGGTGTGTGGTGGGGGCCGGTGACACCTTGCCGTTGCTGCCGCCGCTCTGCTGGGAGCCGCAGCCCGCGAGGAGCAGTGCCGTCGCAGCGAGGGCGAGGGGTGTCGTACGGCGCATGGGGGACCGCCTTTCTGCCGTGGCCGCCGGCCGGCCACCTGATGCAGATGTGACGTACCACGCGCACGAACGGATCCCGCACGCGGACGGCTTCCGCGTGCGGGACCGGATGTTCGGCGGGTGCGTATCAGCCGGTCGTCAGGGCGGTGTCGTCCACGACGAAGCTGGTCTGCAGGGAGGAGTCCTCCACGCCGTTGAACTTCAGGGTGACCGTCTGGCCCGCCAGCGAGGACAGGTCGAAGGTCTTCTGCGCGTAGCCCGAGTTGGCGTTCAGGTTCGAGTACGTCGCCAGGGTGGTCGAACCGGCGGAGACCGTCAGCTTGTCGTACGCGGTGCTGCTGGTGGTCTCGGAGGTGTCGATGTGCAGGTAGAAGGTGAGCGTGGCCTTGCAGCCGGCCGGGATCGTCACCGACTGGGACAGCGTGTCGGTGTGCGAGGTGCCGTAGCCGTCCAGCCATGCCTTGTAGGAGCCGCCGTGGGCCGCCTCACCGGGGTCGTTGGTGATGACACCGCTGGTCGAGGTCCAGCCGGTGCTGCCCGACTCGAAGCCCGGGTTGGCCAGCAGCTGGGAGGAGGTGCAGCCGCCGCCCCCGCCGGAACCGACGGTCCAGGTGAAGGAGGTGGCGCCGGAGGCACCGGTGGAGTCGGTCGCGGTGACCGTGACCTGGTAGGTGCCGGCGGTGGACGCCGTACCGGAGATCAGGCCGGTGGAGCTGTTGACGGACAGGCCGGTGGGCAGGCCGGAGGCGCTGTAGGTCAGGGCCGCGCCCGCGCTGTCGCTGGCGTGGATCTGGAGGCTGACCGAGCCGCCGGTGGTGGTGGACTGGCTGCCGGGGTTGGTGACGGACACGGTGTTGCCGCCGCCACCGCCGCCGGACGTGAAGGCGGTGGTGCCGTTCGGGGTGCCCCAGCCGGTCGGGCCGTCGTAGCCGGTGGTCGCGTTGCAGAAGTACGAGGTGGTGCAGGAGCCGTTGCTGCCGCTGGTCACGTCGTACAGGTTGCCGGTGTGCGAGTACGGGTACTTCGCCGGGTAGTCGCTCGCGCCCGGGGTGCCCGCGAGGGCGTAGACCGAGGCGATGATCGGCGAGGAGGCGCTGGTGCCGCCGTAGACCGCCCAGCCGGTGCCGCCGTAGGTGTCGTAGACGGCCACGCCGGTGGCCGGGTCGGCGACCGCGGAGACGTCGGCCTCCATGCGCTTGGAGCAGCCGGTGTCGGTCTGCCAGGCCGGCTTCGGGTCATAGGCCGAGCAGCCGGAGCCGGTGCCCTCGGTGGAGCTGGTGTTCCACACCGACTCGCTCCAGCCACGGGAGTTGGAGGCGGTGTTGAGGGCGGTGCCGCCGACGGCGGTCACGTACTGCGAGGTCGCCGGGTACTCGGCGCCGTAGCCGGAGTCGCCCGCGGAGACGGTGATCGCGACGCCCGGGTGCTTGAAGTACTGGGTGTCCTCGCTGGTCTGGGTGGAGGCCTCGGAGCCGCCCCAGCTGTTGGAGACGAACTTGGCGCCGAGGGAGACGGCCTCGTTCTCGGCTATGCCGAGATCGGTGTCGTTCGCGGAGTTGGCCTCGACCAGGACGATGCTGCAGTTCGGGCAGACCGCGCTGACCATGTCGATGTCGAGCATCTCTTCGCCGGCCCAGCCGGTGTCGTTGGTCGGCAGCGAGGTGGTGGACCCGGTCTGGCTGACCTGCTTGAAGCAGCCGTTGGCCTTGGTGCACGCGGACAGGCCGTAGGTGGAGCGGTAGGTGCCCAGGTCCGACTCGGCGTTGGGGTCGTTGTAGGCGTCGACGATGCCGACGGTCATGCCCGAACCGGCCGCGGTGGGCAGGTTGTAGGCGCTGTGCAGGTTGGCCGGGGAGAGGCCGGAGGGCGCAGCGGCGGCGAGCGCCGAGGCGAGCCGCTGCTTGATGTCGGTGCGGCGCTGGGCGAAGCAGGACGCGTGGCCCGGCTCGGCTGCGGCGCACAGACGGGTCGTGGGGACCTTCTGTCCGGCCTTGCCGGTCGAGTGGAAGGTCTGCCGCTTGGGGTCGGTCAGAGCCTTGGCGTTCTGCGTGACCTTGGAGGTGTGCGGGTGGGCCGCGGCGGGCTGGGCACCTGCCGTCGGCGCGGCGGCGAATCCGGCGACGGACAGGGCGAGAGCGGGGAAGGCGACGGCCAGGAGTCTTCGCAGACTCGGTCTCCGCCCGCTCGGGCGTGACTCACGCATGGGGTACTGCCTCCATCGAAAAGTGGGGTTTCGCACTGGTTGGGCAGGCCCGTGACGCGCGTAGCGGCGGCGAACCGCGCAGTCATGAGCATGACACTCATAGCCACCCCGCACGCCGAGTGAGCGTGACATGACAGGGTGCGGGAGGAACGTAGCCCCGGGCACCCGCTACCGGGCAGTACCGGACGTAATTCTTTGCTTCTCCATAGGATGCGATTGGCCCCCTCATAGGAGGGGGCTGGCATGCGCTTGATGCGGGGCTGGGGGGTGTCGTTCGGATCAGGCCGGCCGTGAGGAACAGCGCTTGCCGGCCGATCCGAGCGGGGCCCCTAGGCCCAGAGCTGGCCCTGCAGCGTCTCGATGGCCTCCTCGGTGGTGGCCGCCGTGTAGACGCCGGTGGAGAGGTACTTCCAGCCGCCGTCGGCCACGATGAAGACGATGTCGGCGGACTCCCCCGCCTTGACCGCCTTCTTCCCCACGCCGATCGCCGCGTGCAGGGCGGCGCCGGTGGAGACGCCCGCGAAGATGCCCTCCTGCTGCAGGAGTTCACGGGTGCGGGTGACCGCGTCGGCGGAGCCGACCGAGAAGCGGGTGGTGAGCACGGAGGCGTCGTACAGCTCGGGCACGAAGCCCTCGTCGAGGTTGCGCAGGCCGTACACCAGGTCGTCGTAGCGCGGCTCGGCGGCGACGATCCGCACGTTCGGCCTGTGCTCGCGCAGATAGCGGCCGACGCCCATCAGGGTGCCGGTGGTGCCGAGGCCCGCGACGAAGTGGGTGATCGAGGGGAGGTCCGCGAGGATCTCGGGGCCGGTCGTGGCGTAGTGGGCGCCCGCGTTGTCCGGGTTGCCGTACTGGTAGAGCATCACCCAGTCGGGGTGCTCGGCGGCCAGCTCCTTGGCCACGCGCACGGCGGTGTTGGAGCCGCCCGCGGCCGGGGACGAGATGATCTCGGCGCCCCACATGCCGAGCAGGTCCCGGCGCTCCTGCGAGGTGTTCTCCGGCATCACGCACACCATGCGGTAGCCCTTGAGCTTGGCCGCCATGGCGAGGGAGATGCCGGTGTTGCCGGAGGTGGGCTCCAGAACGGTGCAGCCCGGGGTGAGCCGGCCGTCCTTCTCCGCCTGCTCGATCATGTGCAGCGCGGGGCGGTCCTTGACCGAGCCGGTGGGGTTGCGGTCCTCCAGCTTGGCCCAGATACGGACGTCGGCGGACGGCGACAGCCGCGGCAGGCGCACCAGAGGGGTGTTGCCCACCGCGGCCAGCGGGGAGTCGTAGCGCATCTTCGCTCAGCGACCGATCAGCGCATGCCGCCGGCCACGGCCGGCAGGATCGTCACGGTGTCACCCTCGGACAGCTTGGTGTCGATGCCGTCGATGAAGCGGACGTCCTCGTCGTTCAGGTACACGTTGACGAAGCGGCGCAGCTTGCCCTCGTCGACGATTCGGGCCTGGATGCCCGCGTGCCGGCTCTCGAGGTCGGCGAACAGCTCGGCGAGGGTGTTCCCGCTGCCCTCCACCGCCTTCTGGCCGTCCGTGTACGTGCGGAGGATGGTGGGGATGCGGACCTCGATGGCCATGGTTGCGGGCTCCTGTCGGAAAGGGTTCGTCGATTCGGTGTGCGCGCGGTGAGGGCCCCCGGGCTTCCGGCACCGGGGGGACGCCGCGGCCGTACAGCGGCGGGGAACGTCAACAGATGGCGCTGTTCAGCCTGCACAGGTCGACGTGCAGCCGCGCCACGAGCAGCACGCTCGGCGTCTTGTCGCTCACGTCGTTCAGAACCATGGGCTCATCGTAACGATTCCCGGTCCGGCTTCTGGAAGGTGATCTCAGATACCGGACGGATGACAGCCGAGGGCTGAGATCAGTACGCCTCGACGACCTTGACCTCCTCCTCCGTGACCTCGCCGTCCACGATGCGGAAGGAACGGAACTGGAACTCGCCGAGGCCGTCGGTGTCGGCGGTGGAGACGAGGACGTAGTGGGCGCCGGGCTCGTTGGCGTAGGAGATGTCGGTGCGGGAGGGGTGGGCCTCGGTCGCGGTGTGCGAGTGGTAGATGATCACCGGCTCCTCGTCGCGGTCGTCCAGCTCGCGGTAGAGCTTCAGCAGGTCGCCCGAGTCGAACTCGTAGAACGTGGGCGACATGGCCGCGTTCAGCATCGGGACGAAGCGCTCGGGACGGTCGGAACCCGCCGGGCCCGCGACGACGCCGCACGCCTCGTCGGGGTGGTCCTTGCGGGCGTGGGCGACGATCTGGTCGTGCAGGGCGCGGGTGATGGTCAGCATGTCGGTCAGCATAAGCAGAGGGCCGTCCCGTACCGGGGTGTGGTAC
>NZ_JBSGDB010000037.1:0-33381 GCF_053602155.1 Streptomyces sp. NPDC004561 | reverse complement strand
GCAAAACTGCGTGGGCGGCTGATCCGTGGGGTGTTCCAACCAGTGGGCGGCGCCCCATTGGCCCCCCCCTACTGCTGTGGCGTGACGCGTACCGGGAGGCCGTCGAGGGTGTGGGCAGACGCCGGCATCCCGGCCGCCTGGGGGAGATGACGCTGGTGCTCGACTCCTTCCGGCGCAGAGCGGGCGGGGACGGGGATTTCGTGCTCGGCGATTTCCTGCTCGGCGGCAAGGACTATCCACCGGGCCCGGCGGAACTGCCGCACGATTGAGGGGCGGACGTCCGGTGACCCGGTGAAGCCGGTCCGGGCGGCGCTCGGGGAACGGGCCAGAACGGACCCCGGTCGGGGAGAGGGCCCGAGGCAGGGCAGTCGTTGAGGGCTGAACTGCTCCCTCCGGCGGGACACCAAGGAGACACTGCACCGCTTCGCATAGACTCCCGGACCGGAAAGTCCAACGAACGAGCGTGCATAGCGGAGCTGCCGATATGCCCGCATGCCGCGCAGCGCCGCAGGTGGCGCCACGCCCCCGGTCCGTCGCGCCCATGCACTCCACGCAGCCTGCTCCGCTGGAAGTGGGGGTCGGATCGGGGCCTGGGATCTGGTCGTGGGGTACGAGGGATGCCTCCCTGATGAGGCGCCGTCGTCAGGTTTCGGCGTCGGTGCGCGCGAGGATGCCTTTGAGCATCCCCGTGGCCTGGCCCACCTCGATGAGGTAGCCGTCCGGATCGCGCATATAGCAGCGCAGCTCGGCGCGGCGGTCGATGGGCGGGGTGAGGAACTCGGCCCCTTTGGCGCTCGCCGTGGCGTAGAAGTCGTGGATGTCCGCCACCCGTACGTTCAGAAAGCTGGAGACGGTGTGGGGGTCCTCCGGTGTGCGCAGGACGACATCGGGTTTGTCGTCGGTGGGTCCGCCGCCTGGGTTCATGATGATCCAGCTGTTGGCGGCCTTGACGATGCAGGGGTTCTCATCCAGCACCACCGTTCCACCCAGTACGTCGGCGTAGAAAGCCCGCGAGCGAGGGACATCGCTGACCGTGAGGAAGTGCGTGAGCACCAGTCCCTCGGCCGGTGCAGGAAGGTCGTCGGCTGTGGCGCCGGAAGGCGTGACGTCGGACATATGCCGAGCGTATGGCGCGTATGGCTGCGCGGCATTCCCAGCCAGTGCGCCTCTTCACCTGGGTAGTGCCTCCGGCCGGTGCGGGAACAAGGACCTCGACGATCCTCGTTCTCGCTGGTCAGAGGAACCCGGCCGCGCCGCCGGTGGATGGCCCCGCTACTCACGGCGATGGCGGCGGCGACCGCGCTGAGGGTGGTGCCGGGCTTGCTCAAGTGCCGGGCCGAGGTCAGTACCAGCGGCAGAACGCAGCAGCACCGTATCCGGCCTCTGCGGCGTATCGAATGACCCGTACGGGCGCGTCGGTGAGTTCCGCCGCATCGCAGTCGGGTGTGTCGCCCATCGCGGTCATCCAGTCGGTAATCCGGGAGAGGGCGGTGTTTCGCTGCGCGTCGGACATGAGCAGGGCTTCCTCAGCCCGAGGCAGAGCGGTCCGAACCTCGTCGGCGGAAAGCAGGAAGTTCCCGAACCAGCCGGGGAGCATCGCCGATCGTTGAGCGCCAAGGCCGTAGTACAGGGCCGCGACCGGGTTGGTCTTTCGGGCGGTCGCAACGAAGAGACCGGCGCCGACTGCCTCGGGCATCAACGTCATACTCGCGTCCTGCATGGCGTCCGTGGCCGCGGTGGACACGTTGGCGTCCTCGATGAAGTCCGCGAATCGATGGGCGACCGGCGTGGGCGCCAAGGGTCCGGAATGACCCATGGAACGCTCGAAGAACGCCACTTCCTCGCCGCCGTTCGACCACCAGGCCAGCGTCTGGCTGAAATTCGGCGGCTTGTCCCAGTCGCCGGGCCGTATGAGATGGACGTAACGGTCCGGAAGTTCCCGAGCCTCCGCGTCAGGGATGACGCCGACCACCCACGCACCTGTCGAGCTCACCGTCGCCCCTCTCGGCCTGCGGGCAACTCTATCCGCCTCGCTGATCGGCATCACGAGATCCACGAGGCGGGTGGTCGAGGGGGTCATTCGGTGTGGGAGCGTATGAACTCTTCGTACGCCTCGGGTGTCTGATCGGTGGGGAGCGGCCGGTAAAGATCGTGCGGGCCCGGAACGAGGTGGCGGGCGACGAGGTCCGCGTGGGTCTGCTGGAGATGAGAGATCTCGCCGGCGGACGGGTTGACCGCCGCCACTGGGGGTGGGGTCACGTTCGCGAGGACGTCGTCGGTGCGGGGTGTGGTGAGAGTGAGGACGTCTCCGAGGCCGGTGGCGGCGGCGTCCCGCTGGGTGAGCGCGGGCAGCGACCAGCGTTCTTCGAGGGTCTTGAGGATGCTGGTGTGATCCAGTGGAGTCCCGTCGGCGGGTGCGCGAAACACGATGCCCTGGTCGATCAGCGGGGAGACCAGCACGGTTGGCACGCGGACGCCGAATCGGTCGAAGCCGAAGCCGAGTTCGCCTGTGGTGCCGTCCCCGGGCGGAGTGGCCGAGGTCGGGGGAGGAACGTGGTCGTAGCATCCGCCGTGTTCGTCGTAGGTGATGACCAAGAGCGTGTGGTTCCAGGCCGGGCTGTCGTGCAGGGTGCGGTACACCTGCTGGATGAGCCGTTCGCCGCTGGCCATGTCCTCGACGGGGTGCTCGCTGTTGCCGGTGGCCTCCCAGCTGGGTTCGAGGAAGGTGAAGGCGGGCAGTGCTCCCGTTCCGGCAGCGGTCTGGAAGTCGGTGAACCGGCCGAAGTGGTCTGCGGTGGCGCTGTGGATGTCGGGGAAGTTTCCCCTGGTCAGAGGGTCACTGATGTACCCGTATACCTTCCAGTCGAGGCCTTGTCGGCTGAGCAGTCCGAAGATGCTGGGGCAGGTGAAGGTGTGGGTGTGGTCGTCCATGTGCCCCTGGCTGGTGCCGGCGCAGGCGAAGGCGCGGTTCGGCATCGTCTCGGTCGGTACCGGGCTGAACCAGTGGTCGCAGACTGCGTAGCCGCTGGCCAGGCCGGACAGGACGGGCAGACCGCTGGGGGTGTGGCAGCGCATGACGTCGCCGTCGTTGGTGCCCGGGATGATGGTCGGCCGGTGGCCGGGCGGATTGTTCTTCACCTGCTGGGCCCGCAGGACCAATGTGTCGGCGAAGTTCGTGACGAAGCCGTTCATGGTCGCCGTGGGTGGTGACGGGGGCGTGAGCGAACCGAAGAGCTGTGCGTTGGTCGGCCGGTAGCCCTCGCCCGGATTCACGCCCGGCGTGAAGTAGGCATGCGGATCCCCCGGTTGGATGCGGCTGACCTTGACGAGTTGTCCTTGCTTGTCGGGGTTGGACTCCGTGCCGGTCAGCCCTTCGTAGGGCTGACCTGAGGGTGAGACGTTGCTGTGTTCGGTGTAGAGAAACCCGAGCAGGTGGTCGAACGAGCGATTCTCCAGCATCAGCACCACGAGGTGCTCCATGGCTGAGAGTTGATTCCCGTCGGTCATCAGGACCGTCCGCAGCTCGGCCGCCAGTCGGATCGGGGTGTCGCACGACGCTCGCGCCGACTGCCGACGGGCGGCCGGTTGGGATCGCGGTCGGCGACCACGTCGGCGGTCAGCTGGTGCCATCCGGTGCCACCGGTCGTGACGTCGAAGACGCCGATGTAGCCACCGGGCAGGAGTTCGAGAGGTTGCTTGATGTGTTCGCTGTAGTCGAACCGCGTTGAGTTGGCAGGTCGGTTCGGCTCGAACCAGGCGGGGAAGACGAAGTCGCTGACCAACGTGCCGCTGATCTCGTAGGCGTTGGCGTCCGCCTCGCAGGCGTCGGCCACCTCGAGGGCGTACAGGGTCCCGCTGGTCGCGTTCGGTTGGTCGAATATCACGCGGTTGATTTCGGGATCCGCGAGCATCTCAAGAAGTTCATGACTGGCGGTCACGGTCCACTGCTCGCCGTACTGCAGGTCGGTACCCGCGAACACCTTGCCCAGCGGCATGAAGTTCGAGGTGAGGTCGTGGTAGCCCAGGGCGCGGGCCTGGTCGGAGTTGTCCAGGACCAGTAGCCACCAGGAGTCCTCGGAGAGCTCGGCACTCGCGACGTACGACAGTTGGGCGTCGATTCCCCAGGCCGGGGCGAAGTGCTCGGTGACCTGCTGCTGCAGTGCCGGTACCACGGCTGCGACCTCGTCGTCCCGCAAGACCGTGCTTCCGTTGGTCACTTGGATTTTGACGTTCGGCATTTCTCCTCCAGCCATGATGGAACGTTGAACGTGGAACTTACGTAGACCGCTTCTCTCACTCTGGGGCGCGGGGCGTGACTGCGGCGTTACGGCAACGCGACGGCACGCGCTACGAGCGCGGTTCCGGCACCTGTGATGCGACGGGGCAGCGCCAATGCCCGCGGCATGTTTCGACAGGTCGCGGACAACGCCGCAGAATGGGAACGTACTGACGTGCACCGCCAAGGGTTCGGTTACGGCGATGGCGAGACAGGAAAGGATTGGTCGCAGCGTGGCCCGAGCGGCAGCGCTGACGGGGGACCGACGGCGCCCTGCCGTGACGTGGTCGGGCGGTGCGTGGGGCTTGTCCGGAGCTGAGGCCGACGCTGCGCACCACCTCGTCGTGCTGGGCGGCTTCGACTTGATGATCGACGGCCAGTCGGTGCAGCTTCCGTCCGGCTCGGAACGATTGTTGGCGTTCGTCGCGCTGCGCTGCAGGGCGGCTGTGCCCCGGGGCCTGATAGCCGGAACACTGTGGCCGGACGCTCCCGAGTGCCGCGCCCACGCCAGCCTCAGATCTGCCCTCTCCCGCCTTCACCGCGTGGGCAGGCTGGCGCTCGACGTAGGACCGAGCGAGGTCCGCTTGGCTCGTGACGTGAGCGTCGACTTCCACCAGGGCAAGCAGCTGGCCCACCGGATACTCCAGGGCCCACCGCAGAAGGCCTGGCACGTGTCGACCGACGCGATCGAGGAGCTCTCGCTGGACCTGCTGCCTGGCTGGTACGACGACTGGGTCATGTTGCAGGCGGAGGATTGGCAGCAGCTGCGCATACACGCTCTGGAAAGGCTCGCGGAAGTCTTCACGGCGGCCGGCAGGTATGCCGACGCGGTCGCCGCCGCCCACGCCGCGATTCGCGCTGACGCCCTGCGCGAGAGCAGTCAGTCGTGCCTGATCCGAGCGCACCTGGCCGAAGGAAACCCCTCAGAGGCGATGCGGGACTTCGAACGCTACGCGCGACGACTCCGCGCCGAGCTGGGTCTGTACCCGACCATGCAGTTGCGCAGCCTCGTGCCAGGTCTCAGCGCTGTCACGCTCCGGTGACGGTCTCTCCGGAAACTGGGTTCATAGGGCAGCCGCGGCGAGGGGCGACCCGGCAGCCGCCGTCGTCAGCCTGTCCGGCTTGCTGTTTACGTAGGGAGAGGGGGAGCACGGGGCGCCATGCAGCAAAAAGGGAGAATGCAAACGAAGTCGCACGGACGAATCGCATGGTCCGCAGCGACTCGGCAAGCCTTGTTGATGCAGCAGCTTCCAACCGAGCGGGAGCCGCTTCTGTGGCGAGACAGTAAAGAGTTCAAGGACTGGATGGAGATAAAGCGAGGCTTCACCAAGGTGCTTGTCTATTCGGCGGCGCCAATGATTTGGATATCCGTGCTCATGACTCCGCTGACTATTCACGTCGGGGAATCGACTTGGTCTCGCGCGATCCTCCTGACCGTTCAAGTCGCGATATTTCTTGGTGCGCTGATCATTCTCTTGATCGGGACGTTCGGTTACATGGCGGCCAGGCGAGCGTTCGACGACCGAGTAAGGCAGGCCAACTCTGCCGCGACCGAAGAGGCTGTCGAGCGGTTGCGGAAGAGTCAGAGGATAAGACTCGCCGACCTATTTGTAATAAATAGACGTCAGTTGGACGAATACCAAGCGGTGAGTATTGCCGAGCAGCATGCAGCTTTTCGGAACGCCCAGATCGCGTCTGCTGTCGGGTTCATCTTCCTGGTGGTTGGCGTGGGATTGTCCTTCGGTGCGCACAAAGAGGCCGCAATCTACACAAGCGCCGGTCTGGCGGGGCTCGGCTCGCTGCTCAGTGGGTTCGTGTCGGCAGTGTTCTTCAAACAGTATTCGGCGACAACCAAGCAACTGCAACGCTACTACACCGAGCCGTTCAGGATGGGGCAGATTCTGACTGCCGAGCGCATTGCCTGCCTGGACGATCACGGAAGTGTCGAGGAAATCGTCGCATCCCAACTTCGCCGAAGCATAGTCGAGACACTTATCGGGCAATTGCCCGCACCGTACGCTGCATCCAGAGACAGGAGTAAACAGAACAAGATACCCAAGGGCGTGGGTGGGAGGCCCTCGTCCCAGAGTTCGCCCGCTCCAGAAGTGACAAGCCCTCCCGGGAGGTGAGCCGCGAAACGTTGCGAAACACCGAGAGAGGGCGACCCATCCGGTCCCGCGATCACCGGCATGCCGGCCGTCCGAGGTGTACGGCCTCTACGCGACGGGTGGCGCCGCCACGCTCACCGACGACCTGGAGAAACGGACGGGCCGCCCGGCCGGCTCGTTCACCGTCTTCGCCGCCGAACACGCGGCGGCGCTACGCGCGCGGGCTGACCGAACCGGCCACGGCCGCCCCCCCGTTGATCGGATACGCTACGCGTCCGAACGACGGGGGGGAGCAAAAGATGTTCGACAGACGACTGAGAGCGACGCTCGGCGTGGCGGCGGTCCTGCTGGCCACGCTCACCGCCTGCGGCCTCGACGGCCCCGATCCCGTCTACGGTCTCAAGGACGACCTCCGGCACATCCCCCAGAAGACCACCCCGGCCACCCGCCCCCACATGGTCAAGCAGTGCACGACGAGCACCGTCCGGGTCGGGCACTCCTCCACCACCGGCTCCGGCAGCCACCGCCGGACCCGCACCTGGTACACCACCGAGCGCCGGCAGAACTGCCACAGGGTGCAGCAGGGTACCGAGACCTACCGCAAGGAGATACGCCCGGAACGCTGGTGTGTCCGCCTGGACGACGTCAACGGCGACCGCGACCGGGACAACGTCTGGTACCGCGTCGACCGCCGCGACTACAGCCAGGTCCAGTTCGCCCACTACCACACCCGTGTGAAGTTCGTCCCGGCGTCCGCGAGAACCTACTGCTGACGTCAAGCACGCTTCTCGATCACCGTGGTGAGGCGATGAGTTGGTCGGCCAGGCGGCGCGCTTGGGTCAGCAGGGTGCCGTAGGTGGCGACCTCGTCGGGATCGTCTGGTCTGGAATGGGTCAGGTGGTGGCGCAGTGAGTCGAGTGTGCGGTGCAGTTCGTGGACGGCCCGGCGCAGCTCGTGGTCGTTTTGGTGGCCGAAGCGGCTGTGGCTGTAGAGGTGGAGGGCGTGGGCGGTCTGGCAGAGGAACTCGGCGTAGCGGCGGGCGAGGACGGGCTGGGGTCGGGCGGCGGAGCGGTCTTCGGCCGCGGCCTCGAGGACGGTGCGGGTGACGCCGGTGGTGTGGACGGCTGCGTAGTCCAGGACGACGACCGCGTCGTCGTAGTCCTTGCCCAGAGTGGATCGCGCGCGGGTGCGGCGGCGGAGGTTGATGCGCAGGCTTTCGCGGCTGTGGCCGAGGGCGGCGCGAGCCTGGTCGACGAGGCGTTGCAGGCGTAAGGCGCGTTCGTGCCAGGAGCTGGCCTCGTCGGCGTCCCACCGGTTTGCGGCGAGCCCGTCGGCCACCGCGTGAAGGATGTCGTGTGCTTCTCGGGTGGCGTCCTGCAGGGCGGCTCGGGTGTCGCGCAGGTAGACCGGGGGGCGGATCAGCGCGTTGACGGCGATGCCGACGATGGCGCCGAAGACGGACTCGGTGATACGGGCCGTGGCGGTGGAGATGCTGACGGACCCGTTGGTGAGGACGAACAGGGCGCCGGTGGCGGCGTAGATGCCCTGGCTGCCCAGGCGCTGCCAGTGTCCCAGCAGCACGGCTGTGGGCAGTACCAGCGCCATCGCCAGCATCGTGTCGTGCAGCAGCAGTGCGACCGTGGTGGCCACGATCGTGCCGGTGGCGATGGCCGAGAGCTGCTGCAGCCCGTGTGCGATGGATCGGTAGACGGTGGATTCCACCAGCACGATCGCCACCCACGGTGCTACGAAAGCCATCGGAGCTTTGAGCCACCAGCCGGCCGCCGCCCAGGCGATCCAGGCAGCCAGCGCCGCCTTGCCTACCTGCACGGCCAGGTCCCGCTCCCGGCCCGGCCCCGCGCACGCCCGCTTCACCGTCTGCCCGGCAGCCTGCACCTGGCGCCGCGCCCTGGGCGCCACCGCTCGTATCGCCTCCATGCAAGTGCAGGTGCCACCGGTTGGCACCGCGCATGCCGCTGGGGCAGTCATCCCGGGAAAGTCTCGTACGGACGCCTCTTCCAAGTGAGTGCCCGTACTCGGTGGATGGGTGTCGTGGAGAGCAGGCGGCCGGTGCGGAACGCCGGTTCGTTGTTGCAGCCGCCCTTGCGGCGGAAGGCCCGATACAGCAGTCCTGCCCCCAGCGCCATCACGGCGACCGCGCACGGGTAGTCGTAGCGCCAGTGCAGTTCCGGCAGATGGGAGAAGTCCAGGCCGTAGTGTTCGGCCAGGTCTTCGCCGGCGGGTGAGGACACGCACCGCTCCAACTCCGAACACCCGTGCGTATTTGGGCGGCTGTCTCGGCGTCTGCATCGACGATCACATCGGTCACCGCGTGCAGGACGCTTACCTGCCCGAGTCGTGCCAGGTCCCACTGCTCGGCGAGCCGGCGGGCCGCCTCGTCGGTGGGGATTGTGCGCGCCATGGCGTACGACGGCCTGGACCGCGTGATGGAGGCCGTCGCCATGCTGCCTGCAGTCGCGGAGGATCTTGTAGTTCTTCAGCCGGCCGATGACGTGTTCCACACGGGCACGGACCCTGCGGTGCTCGACGTTGTCGTCCTTTTCGCCCTTCAGCAGACGTCGCCCGGGCGTTTGCGGTGCGGCACCGCCATCCCGCAGTTGAGATAGGCGCCGTCACCCGGCACGGTCTCCTTGCCTTCACGGGGACGACTTCCGGCGCATAGAAAACCGGAGAGGTCCAAGGCAGACGGCTCCCCGCCTCTCCGGCTCGGAGAATGCTCAGTCGATACAGAACTCGTTGCCCTCGATGTCCAGCATCGGGATGCACGCATCATTGCCGTCATACAGCGTTCGCACGTGTACCGCGCCGAGCGGGACCAGTCGCGCACATTCGGCCTCAAGCGCGGCGAGGCGCGCTTCACCCACGAGACCGGTGCCGACCCGCACATCAAGATGCACCCGGTTCTTGGCGGCCTTCCCTTCGGGGACGCGCTGGAAGTACAGTCGCGGGCCCACTCCTGAGGGATCTACGCAGGCGAACCACGAATCCCGCTGCTCAGGTGGCTGCGAATGGTTGAAATCGTCCCAAGTGGCAAACCCCTCCGGTGGCGGCGGTACGACGTACCCCAACACCTCGCACCAGAAGCGAGCGAGACGCTCAGGTTCTGCGCAGTCAAAGGTGACTTGAAACTTCTTGATCGCTGACATCGGCGCACCATAGCAGGGGGACTCTGCCACTCATTTCCCGAGGCGGATCCACTCGCCACCCGTCGCGCCGCGGGTCACCTTGGACACCAAGAAGAGAAGCTGGACCACGGCTTCCCGGGCGACCTCGCGCTGGAGGACGACGAGTCTTGGCACTGGCCCGAGACCGAGGGCTACTGAGCCCATTGCCACGACGGTTCTCGCAGCAACCAGTCGGACTATGAGCGCTGACATCGTCTGCGCCGGTCGAGGTTACCTGCCGAAGGGGGAGCGATGCTCGGAACCTGTGGATCAGCCCGGGCACGCCGTACCTTCCCGGATGATTGATCGATAGGTCACTGGGCAAGACTGGGGTTCGCAGCATCGGACGTGAAGGTACGTCCGTGCTCACCGTGGACGGCTCCATGCATTACGGTTCGTCGCTGATCGACGAGATGGTTCGGGAAGGCGCAAGAAGGATGCCGACCGCCGCCCTGGAGGCCGAAGTCACCGCTTGCATGACTGATTTGGCCGACCAGCGCGACGAGAACTGTCGGCGGCTCGTGGGTCGCAACGGCTACCACCAGCCCAGGAAAGTCACCACCGCCGCCGGCATGGTCGAGGCGAAGGCCCCGCGGGTGAACGACAAACGCGTTGATGAGGCGACGTACGAGCGCAGACGGTACTCCTCGGCGAACTGTCGCCCTGGCGCCGTAAGTCGACCAAGGCGCATGGGGTGCTGCCGCTGCTCTACCTGCACAATTGGTCCTCCGGCGACTGCGTGCCCGCCCAGGAGCAGGGTGGCAACAACCTGAGCAGGTCATACGAACCCCGCCGCCGCGGTACTGCAGCGGATGCCTTACTCTCCCCCTTCCAAGACATACAAGGGGGCATGATGCGGGTGAAGCGTGGGGTCAGACGGCTGACGGCAGCCGTGTTGACCGGCGTGCTCGGTGCGGCCGTGGTGGGCTGCGGGCCTCGGCACCCGGTCGCGGCGGCCGGCGGCGGCCAACAAACCCCGGGCAAGGCCGTTTACGCCAAGTCGGCTGACGTGCCCGAGCAGGTGGAGCCGGATGGCACGAGCATCTTGGTGGGCGATCCCCAGGCGCGGGTGACCGTGCACCTCTACGAAGACCCGCGTTGCCCGTACTGCAAGGAATTCGAGACCTCGGGCGGCGGCCCGGTCCTGACCAAGTGGATCCTGCGGCGCAAGGTCAAGGTCGAGTACACGATGGCCTCGTTCCTGGACGGGCGGCTGGGAGGAAGCGGTTCGAAGAAGGCGGTCAACGCGCTGCGCGCGGCGGTGGAGGAGGGGAAGTTCGCCGAATACCACGCCGTCCTCTACCAGAACCAACCCTCCGAGGAGGTGGACGGTTTCACCGACGCGCGCCTGCGGCAACTGGCGAGCAAGGTGAAGGGGCTGCGGAGCCCGTCCTTCGACACCGCGGTGAAGTCCATGAGGTACCGGGACTTCGTGGATGCTTCCGAGAAGGTGTTCGCTACCGCTGGGCATTACAACGGGCACGCCGGACCGGGCACGCCTACCGCCGAAGTGAACGGGTACCGGATCCCCGTCGAGTACAGCGGGCTCCTCTACAAGGCCGATCTCTTCGACAGGTATCTGGCAAGGGTGGTTGCTGCGGCGACGTGAGCGTCGACCTGCCGGGGGCTTCGTGTCCCCACCGACCACGACCCAGTTCGCTCCACCGCGCGCTTCCCCTCACCGCCGTGATCGGCTGTGCTTGAGTTCGCTGCCATGGCGCCACCGTCACCCCAGCCGGAGCCTGACCGACACGACATCGCATGGCAGCATCCCCTCAGCACGCACCGCCGAGCAGCCACCCCGCCATGCCCGGAGAACCGTGGAGCTTTCCGGGCAGAGGCTGTTCTGGGTGCGATAGCACGCCTGAAGCGTCATTAGCTTCCTTGATGCGAACCATGGGTGCGACGTCCGCTGACGGTCGATTGGCTGTTCAGCAAGGGAGGCCAGAGGTCTTACTCGGTTGACTGCGGTCTGCCCGGTCGCTGTACTCCGTTGCTGTAGGGCGACTTCGGAGGACCTGTGACCGCACTGCCGGCGAGCGTAGACCGCGACATTCTCGATCACCGGATCCTTTTCGCGGTCAGGACCATCCGCGAAACGTTGGGTTGCACGATTCATGAAGCCATTGACGTCTTCGCGGTCCGGTATGAGGAACTGCGCCGTGATCGTCCGGGCGACTTCGTTGTCGGGCCCGAGGAGTACGGCCGCGGCTTCTACTCCTGATCGGCGGTGCACCAGTCCCCGCCCCTCAGCCGATCGTCCACTGGGGTCCACCTCAACCGCTGCTGTTCGTGCTTGTTGGTGTCAGCCGCCACACGTGGCCTTGACAGGGCTGCCCGTTTGGCCTGCCCACCATTGGCACTCACTTCTGGCTGGCGGCGAGGAGGGCGAGGACCTTGGGCCAACCCTGTTCCTTCGCGACAGCGTTGCCTACGCGACTGCCGCCCTCGGATGGGGCATCTGTGCCCTCCGCGAGGAAAGGGAAGGTGCCGACGCCGTGTCCGGCGCCGGGGTAGACCAGCGCCTGGTACGGATACCGGTGGTGGACCGCATGCAACTCGCCGGTGATCGCCTTGACGTAGATCGGTGATGGCCACAGGGAGTCGTCTGAGCCGGCGATGGCCAGCAGCGGTCCGCTGAGGTGATCCAGTGGGATGTTGCTTTGGAGAATGGGGTGCCCCTCCTTGGTCCAGGCGTCGCCCCCGGGATTTCCCGGGTTGACGTTGGACGACGGGGAGTACACGACGACGCCGTGGATCAGATCGGGGTAGTCCTGGGCGAGGAGCAGGGCGGGCTCGCTGCCCCGTGAGTAGCCCATGGCGATGACGTGGGCGGCGTCCACGCCGGGCTGGGCTGCCAGCAGGCGGGCGGCGGTGGCGAAGTACTCCAACGGGATGTTGCGCAGTGTGGCGGGCAGGCCGCGCTCCCCGAAGTAACCTAGAGCCAGCGTCGGGTAGCCGTGGGAGGCCAGCAGAGCCGCCTCCCACTTCATGCTGACACCGCCTTCGGATCCGCCGAAGGCCAGCACGGCCGGACGCCGGGGAGTGCCGGGGCGAGGCAGGAACATCTCTCCGACGACCTTGTCATGGGCGAGGGTGAGCGTACGGGAACTCACTCCCTTGGCCGCCCATTCACGGGTGAGCGTACGGCTCGCCAACTGCCGCCCATGCGCCGTCACAGTGATCTGCACGGCGTAGGAGGGGGAGGACTCAGGGTAGCGAGGGAGGAAGTAGTCACTGTTCGGGTCGTCGGCCGGGGGCCTCATCGACCAGAACAGGCCCATACCGTCGACCGTGTTGTACGTCCCCGACACCGGCCGCGTCCTGGAGAGGTCGACGAGGCCGTGATCGTCCGCGGTGAAGGTTGCCCGGCCATGCCACACCTTGCCGTCGTACGCGGTTGCCGCAGAGCCGACGGTGATCTCGTCGTGTGGCTCGAGATCACTGATCCTCAAGTGAACGGCCTGATCAGCCAAGGTAATCGGTGCATCGACGCCGATGACTGCCCTGCTGCTAATGGGCGTCCCCGAGGAGCATCCTGCCGCTCCCCAGCCGATCACGACGGCCACCGCCAGGGCCCATCCCCGCAACCACCGTAATGACACGATGCCCCCAGCACCAGGAATTGATCCACCACACTGATCTTGAAATACCCGCCGAGTCAACCCCGGGGCTTGTCTATGGCGGCGCGGGATTCGTGCGGTGATCCCTCAGCCCGCCGACCAGGCTGCCAACCGCAAGCGGCTCGGCAGCCGCGGCGGCAGGCCACCGGCCTTCGACCGCGAGGCCTACCAACAGCGGAACGGGGCGAACGGACAGGTCCGAGCTCCGTGAATCGGGGCAAGCCGGGTTCCAGGGTGTACGTCCTGCCGGACGCGAACGGACTGCCCCTGGTCGTCGGCGTGTCCCGGTGCGCTCCTCGCCCCCTCGCCCGTAAGCTGGGTTTTTGCTGGTCCGGGATCGTGGGGCCGTGCGCATGGCGGTCGTCGTTGGCCACCATCGAGCGGCCTCGGACGGCCCAGCTTCGCCGCACTCGGCTGACGGCGGCCATCCTTGATGCGCCCACCTGGTGATCAACTGACCCGCGAGGATCGAGGCGCGCGGGGATGGGCGGGAGCTGTGGTCAGTGGATCAACTCGGGGTCCGTGGTGAGCTCGACGACGCTCCACGGTGTGTAGGGCAGGATGGCGAGCCCGTCATGCAGCCTGCGCCGTACGCGGTCCTCGTCCGCGACGTCCCAGCAGCCCGGCGCCACGACGAAGTCGACCCTGACGTAGAGCTTGTGGCCCATCTTGCTGGCGCGCAGCACCGGCTCGGGCAGTTCTTCGGCGGCCCGCACTCCTTCGACGACCTCTCGGATCAGCTGCTGTACGGCCGGCTCCGGCGCTGACTCCAGGAGCTCGGAGGTGGCCTGGCGGAGCATGCGCACAGGTAGCCGGGCAAGCATCAGGCAGCTGATCAGGACCAGTACCGAGTCGGTGTACGCCTGCGCGCCGCGCCATACCGTTGTGCCCAGCAGAAGCGCCACGACGCCTCCGGCAACGATGACGAGGCTGGCCACGGCGCCCGAGAGCCAGGCTGTGGCCTCCGCACGAACGAGGTCCGACCGCGGACCGCGTCGTACCAGGTAGCCATACGCCGCCAGGCACGCCAGTCCGCTGACCGCTCCGTACGCGGCCAGGTCTGCGGATGCCACCTCGGACCCACCGCCGAGGATGACCCGGACGGCCTCCGCGGTGGCGTAGATGAG
Source organism: Streptomyces sp. NPDC004561 (assembly GCF_053602155.1). Taxonomy (NCBI): domain Bacteria; kingdom Bacillati; phylum Actinomycetota; class Actinomycetes; order Kitasatosporales; family Streptomycetaceae; genus Streptomyces; species Streptomyces sp. NPDC004561. The sequence continues at coordinate 19,062 of NZ_JBSGDB010000037.1, read as the reverse complement.
CGTTCCGAGCAGCGCGAGACCCTGCACGCCCACGGCCATCGGCACGAGCGACTCCCGGCCGAACGGGAATCGCGGTGTCGGGCCGGCGGCTGCGAGGCGTGAGGCGCGCAGTGCGACCCACGACAAGCCCAGCGCCAGGACGGCGTAGACGCCGTCGAACAGGATCACCTGTGAGCCGGATGCGAGCCCCCACGCCAGGGCCATGACCGAGAACACGACCGAGACCAACATCGAAACCCTCAGCGCGCGCTGCTCGCGCGCTGACCGGGACGGCCCTGCATCTGCCATTTCAACATGATCACAGGGCCCGATTGCCGCGGCAACCGGACGCCGGCACTGTGGGCTGCCGTGGCAAGCAGGCGCCGACCCCGGCCACTGAGCGTTTTCCATTCTCAGTCCGAGCTGGCCAGATGCAGGCTGAGGATGGCCTGGACGAGGCTCGTGACGCGGGTGGTCGAGCATCGGAGCTTGCGAAGGAGCCGCCATGTCTTCTGGGTGGCCACCGCCTGCTCGACGAGTGCCCGGATCTTGGCATGGGATCGGTTGACGGCCTGCTGAGCCGTGGAAAGGCTGTCCCAACGGCCGCGGTAAGGAGTGCGGATTGTGCCGCCGGCACCTTGGTAGCCCTTGTCCGCCCAGCAGGTGACGCCACCTGCGGCGAGAGCGTCGACGATCCCGTGCTCGCGGGCTGCCCGGACGTCGTGGACGGCTCCGGGCAGGGCAGGTGATGCCCACAGGAGGCGGCCCTTCGGGTCGGCGATGACCTGCACGTTCATGCCGTGCAAGGCCGGGCGGCGGCGATCCGGTCGATCGCCAGCAGCGTCCCGTCCAGAATCAGGTACGCCTTCAGCGATGCGGCCCGGACGGCTTCGGCGAGCGTAGGTGTGAGAGCGGCCAGGAGCTCGACGGCCTCGATGACGTGCGGTAGACGGTGGTGATACCGACACCGAAACCGGCTGCGAGCTGGGCATAGGTATGTCCGTTGCGGAGGTGGACGAGAACGAGCGGGGCCTGTCGGCCCGCACTCAGACGCCGCCATCGGGTGCCGAGAGCGCGGCGGCGCGCTCGCAGGCGGGCGGACAGGGAGCGAAGGGCAGAGCCGGACAAATCGACACCCGACGGATAGACGAACACGCGCAGCCTCCGGTAGGGACGGTTCTCTGGTCGAAACCCACCTACCAGGAGCTTCGTCATCTCGTGCGGCAGACGACTTCGACTTCCCGAGTTCAAGGAGAGTTTGGCAACGTGCGCTTTGCCGCAGTCACCCCTGCCAGGCGTCGGCCACCGAAGGGGCCAGTGCACCGGCCTGGGCGTGGCCCGCGCGGGCGGCAGCCGGCCGGCGGGTGTCGTCCGCCATGTTGCGGCCCATCATGCGGCGCGCGGCGCGGTCCGGGGACAGCAGGATGACACGCGCTCCGTCGTCGGTCAGTTCCGCAGCCTGCTGCGAGGCGCTCGGATGCGGCCCGACCGCCTGAGGGACCGGCACGACCGCCAGTACCCGGCGGTACCCGCGTGCGAGCTGGAGGTTGGCGGTCGAACGACTGCCGCCGTCCATCCAGCGTCGGCCCGCCAAGGTGACCGGCGGCCATACGACGGGTACGGCGCAGCTCGCCGCGACCGCTTCGAGTAGTGTCGCTCCAGAGTGCGAGCCGAACACCTCCGTCTGTCCGCTTTGCGCGTCAACCGCGGCGATCCGCAGCTCCCGCTCGGGCCAGTCGCGTACGTCGCCCAGGAGTGCACCTACCGTGTCGAAGACGTCCGACTCCGGGCCAGTCCGGGCGCGGAGTGCTGCCCGGGCGAGGCGTTCGATGGACCGCTGGGGATCGCGGGAGCCGAGCGCCGCCCAGAGGAAGCGCGCTGTCTGACGCGCTGTCACCGGCAGACGAACCGCGTCTGCTCCGGAGAGCTGACGCTCGTAGAGATCCGAGGCCGGGACGCCGGACCGGAGCCGGGATCCGAAGACGGCACCGGCGGAGGTCCCGATCACGACGTCGGCGCTGCCGAGATCGATCCCGGCCTCGGTGAGCCCGGCGAGCGCTCCGGTCAACCAGGCTCCGCCCACCGGTCCGCCGCCGCCGAGCACGAGTGCGGTGTCGAGCATGCTTCCCCCTCACCCTGAACGACCACGGACATCACGCCCGCGGGAGTAAATCGGGGGATGGTCCCCGTTTACTCGGCCGACGATAGCATCCGTATCGGGGAACACTCCCCGGTACGAGGCGAGAAGAGGGAGACGTGATGGGCGACCGTTCGCCGGTAGGGCGCCGTGATGCGCTACGCAACCGGAAGCTGCTGACGGACAAAGCCCGCGAAGTCTTCGCCGAACAGGGCCTGGACGCCCCGCTCGATGTAATCGCCCGGCGGGCGGGCGTGGGCAACGCCACCCTCTACCGCCACTTCCCGACCCGTGCCGCGCTCGTCGACGAGGTCTTCCGGGATGCGCTGTCGGAGACCACAGCAGCGGGCGAGCGGGCACGAACCGCCGAGGACGCATGGACGGGACTGACGCAGTACCTACGAACAGTGTTCGCGGGCCTGGCCGCAGACCGCGGCACCAACGACCTCATGACCACGAACCTGGAAGGCGTCACTTCCCTGAAGGCGATCCACGCGCACAACCGCGAAACCATCGACGAACTGCTCCGGCGCGGTCAGGAGCAGGGCACCATCCGCCCGGACCTCACCACCGAGGACCTGCTCTTCACCCTGGCAGCACTGGGCAGGGCTGTTCCGGCGCTCACCACGGTCGCCCCGGATGCCTGGCTCCGCGCGCTCGCCCTGCTCCTCGACGGCCTTCGCACCAACCCGACCGCGCCCCCTCTGCCCACGCCGGCCCTCACTTCCGAGCAGCTTGGCAAGGTGCTGCTCAATCTCGGCTCAAACAGGCGGCGTTGAGAGGATCCTGACTCACACGGCTGCCCTGGTACACCAACCCTTCACCAGGAACTTCTCCGCATCGGGCGTCGCGATCAGGTTGGGAAAGGCTCACTGGCCCGCCAACTGACCACCCGCGACGATGGCGGAGGCGTTGAGCACAGATCCGCCCAGTAACTGAGCCCTGCGTCGTTCTGCGGGACGTGGTGGGGCTTTCATATTGTTCATCCAGCCAGGGGTGCGGGGTGTGGCTCTAACTGATCTGCCGCTCGTGGCTAGAAACGATTGGCCGCCCGGCCCCCACGACTCGGATGCCAATCAGGAATTGCGAATGCTCGCTGAGTGGGGATCTGACAGCGAGGTCGTCTGTGGGAGGAATCAGCAGGACACCGCACGGAGGCGCACAAGGCCGAGATCTGGGCCGGCATCGGACGCAGGCAAGACCCACCACCACTGCGTCGCGATCGACGACAGCGGCCAACTCGGACTCCTCGCCCGCCTCGTGCAGGCGGCCCCAGACACCGGCTCTCACGCCGGTATCGCACCGAACTCGTGCTGCCCCGGCGCACGATCTGCTGCGGCCGCCGGCCTTCCTGGTCCGTCAGTCTGCGCACACGGACAGGCTCGGCCACCGCGCCTCCAACTGTCGGATCGGACGTCATCGCACGTCCAACCGCCACGACCACCAACCCGGCGAACCTATGCGGTCACAGCATTGGCCTCGCACTCCATCAGAAGACCGGTGAAATGCTGAGGGAATCGCCGCAGTGGGGCCCGTGACAACCGTCCGTGGACTTCACGCCGCGGCCCAGCGACGCGGAGCCGGTGACGTCGACCATCTAGGTTCGGGTGCATCGGCGCGGCATCTTTTGGACCGTGAGGCCACTCGGCCATCACGCGGCAACGCCCCACCACACCGCCCACGGCATGAACCCCGCTGCCGCCAGGCCCACTGGGGCCAGGCGGAGCCACGCGGCACTGCTTGGGGCCGGGGGCCGATGCCAGAGTGCCGTGGCCGAGAGACAGGCGGACGCCACTACGGCGGCGGCGAGCCCCTGCACGGCGAGCCATGCCGCCGGGCGGCCCCCCAGCTCGGGGGCCGCCACTCCGTCCCCGGCCACGAAGACGGCCAGCGGGCAGACCACCGCCACCACGACAGAGACCAGGCCCAGACCGGCCGTCCAGCACACCGGGCGCAGGACCGGGCCACGGCGCAGGAGGGCACTGACCGGGTAGGCGGCGAAGCCAAGGAGCAGGAGCGCCGGGACGAGCCAGGCGTACCAGGCGTGATCCCGCACGGGGACGCTGGTGAGCGCCTGTGGGGGTGGGGGAGCGGCACTCGACGCCGGCGGGTGACCGGCGGCGACAGCCCGCACCCAGGAGGTCATCGTGTGCACATAGCCAGCGGTCAACTCTCCCAGCCGCTTCCCGTGGAACAGCGGGCCGCCGATCCGGTCGAACCCGTTCGAGGTGCGATGCCCGTTGTGTGCACCATCGGGGACGAATGAGATGACGACGTGCCGGTTGCCTGCCCGGGCCAGAGTCTCACGGAAGATCTGTGCGCTCTCCCGAGGCGGCACCTGTGTGTCGTACTCGCCCCACAGGGCCAGGACCGGAGTCCGGCGGAGTCGCTCCAGTACCGGCACCGGAGCATAGCCGGCATCCGGGAACAAGCCGGTCGCTGCGGCGAACTGCGCGGCGGGACCGCTCACGGTGCGGCGAAACGCTTCCTCCACTCCGCGGTGACGCAGATGCGTGGCGAGGTTCCAGGCCTGCGTACGCAAGGGGTCGTACCCGGATGCGCCGATGGTGACGATGAACGCGACGTCGGCCGAGCGCGACGCGGCCAACGGCGCCACCCAGCCGCCCTCACTGAATCCCCACAGTCCGACCTGACGTGGGTCGACTCCGCTCCTGGTGCGCAACAGCCGTACTCCGGCGAGCGCGTCGTCTGCGAGCAGGCCGAAGTCGCGGTGCAGCACGGAGTAGTGGACAGTCCGCTTGTCGTAGACGAGCGTGGTGATTCCGGCCCTCGCGAAGGCCTCGGCCTCCTGCCGGTACTCCTCCCGAGGTCCGGGGCCCGAACCGCCGATGAGCACGATGCCGGGCTGTTGGCCCGAAACCTTGTCCTTGGAGAGGACGGTGCCGTGCAGAACGAGCCCTCCTGCGCCTTGGAAGGTGACCTCCGTGCGGACCACTCCGGTCTCGCTCGCGTGCGCCGCGGGTGCGGCTAGCAGGAGCAGGACGCCGGTTAATGTCCCGGACAGGGTGACCAGAAGGGCACGTATCAATGATGCGGACGTAGCCGAGTACACCACGGGGTGCGTCACCTTTCGATTTTGGTTGTCGGTTGGGCCGCGCGGTCAGTCGGTCTCAGGAATCCCGAGCAGCCGGACGAGCACGGTGCGCGCTTGTGGCACGGCCTCGTCGTCCGGAACCGAGTACCGGTAGAGGAGCGCGATGTACTCCTCGAAGAACGCACGAAGTTGGTCGAGGTCGACACGGAGTGTGGCGCGTGAGAACAGCGCCGCATCGGCCCAGGGCCCCAGCGTGTCGCGAGCCTCTGCGAAACGGCGGACGGAGTCGACGAGTTCGGCGAGGTTCAGCCGGTGCATCTCGGTCAGCGCCTCGCGCATCTGCGGCGTCTGCCGGCTGTACGGCGGGAACCGCCGGTCCCCAGGCACCGTGCGCCACCACCGCTCCCGCCCCTTGGCCAGTTCCGGGACCTCCTCGACGAAGCCGTGCTTGGCCAACTGTCGCAGGTGGTAGCTGACCAGCCCCGTGCTCTCACCCAACTCGCGAGCCAGCGCCGCGGAGTTGGCCGGCCCCCGACGCAGGCATTGCTCGATCCTCTGCCGCATCGGGTGTGCGAACGCACGCAGCGCGTCGACGTCGGTGATCTCCTGGGCGGGCGGTTGTTCGACCATGGCAGGGACGATACGAGTTGCAAAGAGAACTTGCAAGTAGGCTTTGCAACTCGGCCGCTCGTCCGTATCAAGCCGGCGTCGACCTCACCTCGCTTCAGGAGGCGCTGGAGACGGCCGCCCGAGGTGGCTGCCTGGCTCGTGCGGTCTCACCGGTTGCGGGTAGGGATGATCGCGTTTGTCGCCGCGCGAGGGCACGGAGGGCGAACGCGATGGCGTCGCTGTTGAGGTGCAGCGAGGTGGGGTCGACGTTGGCCGTGGTGTCGCAGGCGGTGTGATAGCAGGGGTCCAAGGGGCGGCCTGCCGTCCCACCCCACTTCCCGGCCTGGGTCTTTGTCTTGATGGTGGCGGCGCCGGTGAACAGTCCGCTGACCGGGATGCCGGCGTTCTTGAACGGCGCATGGTCGGAGCGGTCGAAGGTCAGAGGGCGCGGCGGGGATGTGCCGTTGTGTGAACCACGCCGTGAACAGTGTCTGGAGCCGGGGATCGTCGTTGTAGACGAAATAGCCGGGATTGGGCGAGCCGACCACGTCGAAATTCAGGTAGGCGAGGATCCGTTACCGTTCTGCCGAAGTCAGGCTGTTGACATAGTGCTGCGATCCGATCACCCTCAGTTCCTCCGCGTCCCACCAGGCGAAGCGCAGGTGTCTGGCCGGACGGGGATACGGGTGCTCTCCCCGAGACATGAGCCCGCGCTCACCGAGGCCTTTCCCCACGTGGAGGGTTGTTGTGCCGGTGCACAAAGTCAGCCGGCTCGCTTGCACCATGACCCCCCGCCCTCTCCGCCGAGCAACATGGGGCTGACCGGGTGACGATGGACGTGTACTGACGTGACCACGCTGCTCCCAGGAGGAGGCAGGTGTCATGACATCTCCCCCGCACAGCACCGAGCCACAAGAGGGTCCCCTGGCCGAAGGCATGGCCGCCCTGGCGAACATGGGCTGGCAGATCCTGCTCACCATGGGTCTTGCCACCATCGCCCTGGGCGTCATCGCCCTGGTCTGGCCAGGCGCGACACTACGCGTCGTCGGCATTCTCTTCGGCGTCTACCTCCTGGTCACCGGTGTCTTCCAACTCGCCGCCGCCTTCGGCACCCACGTCCCCCGGCACCTTCGCGTCCTGCACTTCATCACCGGAGCAGCATCCATCTTGCTGGGCCTGATCTGCTTCCGGGGCACCCTGGAGTCGATCCTGCTGCTCGCTCTGTGGATCGGCTTCAGCTGGCTGCTGCGCGGCACCTTGGAGACGGTTGCGGCGGCCTCCGCCCCGGCCATGCCGGGACGCGGCTGGCACGTGGCCTTCGGTATCATCGGGGCCCTGGCGGGTGTCGTGATGATCATCATGCCGTTCGCCTCGATCGCGACACTCACCCTGGTCGTGGGAGTGATGGCCATAGTTCTGGGCCTGACCGAGGTGATCCGTGCCATCGGGACGCGAGTCGAGATCGGCCGTCTCGCTGCGGGCACGGCCACCCAGCGGCGGCCACTGTTCCATGCCCGCCCGCATCCCCAGCACTGACCCGCACAGCCGGATCGGGCGACTGCGGCGAGCGACGGGGATTGCCCGCCCGGATGGGGAGAGCCCCGGTCAGCGCCGACCCCACACGGCGCGGACCACGCGTAGCCATCTCGCGCCGCCGATGGGATCACCGGATGCGGGAGGCTGCGCGGGCGGACAGTGGAAGAGGTGTGTTGTCCATGTGCCGTTGGCTTGCCTATGCGGGGACACCCGTACTGCTCGATGACGTCCTGTACCAAACGGACCACTCACTGATCGACCAGAGTCTGCACTCACGGATGGGCGTGCAGACGACCAACGGCGACGGATTCGGCGTCGGCTGGTACACGCCGGAAGCCGACAGCCCGGCGGTCGTGCGGGACACCGACCCGGCTTGGAACAACCGCAACCTGCGGGAGATAGCGCAGCACGTTCGGTCACCGCTGTTCTTCGCCCACATCCGGGCCTCGACCGGCACGGCGGTGCAGCAGACCAACTGCCATCCCTTCCGCCATGGCCGTTGGATGTGGATGCACAACGGCGAGATCAACGAGTTCGACAAGCTCAGGAGAGACCTTTGCCTGGCCGTCGAACCAGGGCTCTTTTCCCGCATCGAGGGATCGACGGATTCCGAGGTGATGTTCTTCCTGGCGCTCACGTTCGGCCTCGACCACGATCCGCCGGGCGCGGTGGCACGCATGGCAGGGCTCGTCGAGCGAACCGGCCACGCGCATGGCGTCGTGTACCCACTTCAGATGACGGTCGCGGTCTCCGACGGCGAACGGACCTGGGCTTTCCGCTACTCCAGCGAAGGCGCCTCGATGACCCTCTTCTACAGCACCCGTCTCGATGCCCTGCGGGTGCTCCACCCGGACATCGAGTTCCTGCAAGGGCTGTCGGAGGAGAGTCGCCTGATCGTGTCAGAGCCCCTCGGCGGCCTCGCCGGCGCCTGGAACGAGCTTCCGGAGAGCAGCTACGGCGTTGTTCGGCCAGGTTCGGACATCCTGCGGCCCTTCGAACCCCAGTCTGCCTAGGGGCTTCGCGTCATACCGCCCAGATTGCAGATGGAGAGCCTCGTTGTCACGGCTCGACCTACAGGAGATCGTCCGCCACGACACCACCCGCAACGAGCACGAGGTCACCACGGCGACCAGCAGCACGACATCACCCGCGACCTCAAGCGCACGGAGTCCGGTGAGCCGCCGACGGCGGGGGAGCGGCCGGGACAGCGCGGCTGATCAGCCGTGTCAAGGCATGAGCGGAGTTGGTGAGCTCGTTTCATTTCCGATACACGGCCTGGCCCCTCCCGGGATGCTTCGCGGTTACGGCCCTTCGCCGTGAGCGGGGTGCGGGGTGCGGATGAGCTGGCCTCAGTCCTCGTCCTGGGCTCGCCGGTAGAGCTTGGCGATGTCGTCGTCGAAGTACGCGGCGTAAGAGACATCGTCCTGGTCGCCGCCGCCCTCGTGGCCACCCAGGACGCCGATGACCGTGCCGGTGTGGCTCTTGGGGTCGTAGTCGGCGAGCCAGGGGCTGCCGCTGGTCCCGTCCTCGAGGTCGGTGCACTGGATGCGCAGTTGGGTGTCGCTGAACTTCGTGGTGCGGTTCTGGCATGAGACGGGGGTGTCACGGCGGGTGGGATAGCCGGTGATCTTGACCTTGTTGTCGAAGCCGCGGTTTATGCCGAGGGCGTTGCCGCCCAGGAGGTCCTGGATGTCCTTGCCGTCCTTCTGGTCGAGGACGAGGAAGGCGACGTCGAGGTCCTCGTCCTGCGACTTGGCCCAGCGGTCGTCGACGACCACCTTGTTGACCTTCCACAGGCCGGTGGGTTCGTCGCCGTTGCGGTAGCCCGGGGCGAAGACCAGGTCGTTCAGTGGCTGTCCGGAGTCGGCGTCGAAGGCGCAGTGGGCCGCGGTGATCAGCATGTTCTGACCCGGACTCTGCACCACGCTCGCCGTGCAGAAGTGGGCGCCCCGGTCGTCCTTGTCGAAGACCGCACCGATCCGGGCGTTCTCCTCGGTCCTGCGGGGGGTGTACGCGTTGCCGTCCTTGGCCGGGGCCGTCGCGGGGAGGCCCTGGTCCTGGTCACGCGGGGACTGGCCCGGCTCGCCGGACTTGCCGAAACCGCTGCGCCCGCTGCTTCTGACCGCATGGGTTTCCCCCGCGGCGTCGCCCACCGCGGCCCCGGCGATGACCAGTATCAGAGGCAAGATGGACTTCCTGACTAGCGAGCGCACAAGGTCATTATCGACGGGAGCCGATCCCGCTTCAGGCGTAGCGCGCGAAAAGGGCCTGGAGTTAGCCCTCCGGCCGCCGGGTCAGCAGGGTGGGAGTCAGATCGGCACGGCCCACCTCGCGCCACGGGACGGCGACCCTTTCCGCGTCCGGAGCAAAGGCCAAGGCGTCCAGCAGGCTCCAGTAGAGATGGGCGGCGCGATCTTCGGCCAGCGTCCCTCCCGCCGCAACGTAGCGGTCGGCGAAGTGCATGCCCGCGGCAACCCCGTGCAGCAGAGCCAGGGCCGTCGAGCAATGGGCCACGTCAAGGTCGGCCGGGTCGGCGTCCGCAACGGCGCCACCCACACCGAACTGGTTCTCGGCCCCGACGGCCAGTGCACCGTCCTGGAGATCTGCGCCCGACTCGGCGCCGGACACATCGGCGACCTGATCCAGCACGCGCTCGGCATCGACCCCTGGCGCATCCTGTGGGACATCGCCCTCGGCCACCCGGCCACCCTCACCCCAGCGCGCAACGGGTACGCCACCGTCCGGTTCCTGACCACGCCCCACACAGGCCGACTGGTCGCTGTCACGGGCCTGCCCGAGGTGACCACCACCATCCCCGCCGTACGCGTGCGGGCGGCCGAGGGTACGGGCGTGGGTCCGGCGACGTCCAACCGCGGCCGCCTCGGCCATGTCATCGTCACCGGCCACGATCCGCGTGCCGTCGACGACCAGGCCGACCAGATCCTGCGCCGGATCGCCGTCACCGTCAACCCGGGGAGCGGGGCGTGAGCACACCGCCCGACAGCCGTACGGCCGACCACCAGACCACCAGCGCTTCGGAGTTCGAGCGCCTCTTCGGCAGCGCAGGACGTCCGGTGACAGCGCCTTCAGAGAGATCGCGCGCCTCGTCGACCCGGACCTCCCATCGGATCCGGACCTGTCGTCCTGGTGGACGAGCAACTGGGGCGGCGTTCTCCGGCCTCGGCCATGGCAGTGGCGACTGCGGCTCTGAAGTCGTCATTGCCGTAGAGGAAGGTGCGGGAAACGTCCGCACGGCGTGCGATGGCTGCGACGCTGACCGGGGCTTCCTCAGCTCAGGACCAGCTCGGCCACTGGAGGGCGTCCGTGCCGCCGGACGCGGTCCCCGACCGGGAGTTCCGGTCCGGCGGCGGACTCCGTTCAGTCCCCGGGCCGCTCGGAGGCCAGCAGCTCCCGGAGTTCGTCCATCGCCTCCCGGAGCCGGTCGGCGAACGTCCGCATCTGCGCAGCGACCGCCATCGGCGTGCTCAGGTAGAGGTTGAACCGCTCGGGAAGTAGCACATAGGCGACACCGATGCACTGGCTGCTGGTCGACCCGAAGCCGAAGTACTGGATATTGACGGACGGCGCGGAGCTCGTGCTCAGGTAGTCGTCCCGCATGGTCAACCAGCCCGGCGTCCGGTACAGCGCAGGCTGCTCGGTCACCCCGAGCTCGGCCCCGCGCCGGCGCTGGATCAGCTCCAGCTCCCACAGGTGCTGCTCCGGCACCTGCCCGGCCTGGCACGCCTTCGCGCGCGCCACATGGGCCTCGGTGGCTGCCCGGAACGCGGCGCGCCGGGCGTCCGCGTCCGCTGCTGAGTCCTCCATCGCCGCAACGAAAGCCACCATCTCGGTGGTGACGACGCGCATCGCCTCGGTCCGCCCGTGCCGGTACTGCCGGGTGGCGATCGACTCGTACGTGGCGCCCAGGTGCCCCTTGGCGCGCTGGTGGGCGAGCTGGTAAGCGGCCTGGACGAACGCGTCCGGCGAGACCCCCAACGCCTTGGCCGCGCTGCTGCCGAAATCCGCGAACGACAACGTGCTGGACGCGGTGTTCTCCCCGTACGCCGCGAACGCGTCGGCGGCGGAGCGCACCTGAGCCCGCAGCGCGTCGTCCAGTTCGAACACGATCGGCTTCAGCGCCGGCAGCCCCTGGGAGAGGGCTCCGGACTGCCGGGACTGCTCCTCGGCCGGGGTATTGAGCAGGGCGTCGGTGAAGTTGAGGATCGTGGTCCCGTCCAACTCGCAGTGCTCGACGTTGATGCCCGCCCGTCCATCGGCGAAGACGACGAGGGACACGGCCTTGTCGAACCAGCGGTTGCCGCGGCCGCCGTACAGCAGCTGGTCACAGGCGTCCTGGACGTCCGTGGGGGCGAAGTCCTCCAGAGCGACGCAGAACAGCGCGGTCTCGACATCGTCAAGGGCGTCGGCGTTGCGGGGGTGGCAGGCGACAAGGGACTCCCGGGCGGCCGCCCACTGCGCGCGAGCCATGGTGGTGAGGTGGCCCACCGAGGTGTCCGCGCCTGCAGGGTCGGCGCCGGCCTTCATCACGGCGCGCAGTCCAGCCTCGATGTCATCCAGGCTGTGCGGGACCCCGTCCGGACCCAGCACGTCCAGCCGGAACATGCCACCCCGGAAGAACACCACGATGTGCCGAGCCTCGGACGGGCCGGGCCACTGCTCGGTGTAGGGGGCGCGGACGGTGTCCTGCTGCGCGCCGGGGATACGTGTGGTGGAGAACAGAAACTTGTTCTGCACCATCGACTGTGGCGCTCCGCGCTGCACCACCGGTGGAATCAGTCCCTGATCGAGCTGCCGCTTGTAGTTGAGGGCCCCGGCGACGAGCCCGGCCGCCCGCTCCACCTGCGCCTGGTCGGAGTCCTGGAACAGGAAGAAGAAGTTGGCGTTGAGCGCGATCCGGTCCCGGCGGCCCAGGTATCGGTAGGGCCAGAAGGTGTCGAGCCAGCTGTGCACGCCCTCCATGGCGTCGTATTCCTCCAGCGCAGCATGCAGTACCCGGCCAGGGCCGTCGGGGCGGAGAAAAGCGGCAACCTCCGCCTCGGTCACCGACCGTTCGTCGGCCGTCAGCAGCGGCGTACACCAGGCGAGAAACCTCTCGCAGCTCGCCTCCAGCGTAGGCAGCGGCACGCGAGGGAGGCTGTCCTCCTGGGCGAAGGTCGCATTGCCTGAAGCATCCTGACTGATCATCAACACCGTTCTCGCTTCGGATCGTTGGGACCTGCGATGTCGTACGGCCGGGAAAGGTAGAGCTGTGCGTACAGCCAGCCTTCCGCCTCCAGGCCCTGTGCATCCACCCCTGCGGCCGACATGTTGTCGAGCACGAGCGCCTGCTCCTGCGGGGAGGCGAACCGCCGCTGTCTGAACACCTCGTCCACGCGTGTGGTCCGGTAGCCCAGACTCGCCAATGCGCGCTCGAAGGAGTCGAACGGGAACATCCGCAGCACGAAGTGCGCCATCCAGGGCCGGCGGGTGCCCTGTGCCCGGACGACTCGCGTGAGCGTCCGCTCGGTGACGTAGCCGATGCAGCCCGTCGAGATCACCAGGTCCGTACCCGAGAGCTGGGCGCGCTGTCGCGGTGTGGGCTCGTGCTCCTCCAGGTCGGCGTGCACCGCGTCGTCGAGGAACCCGGCCTCAAGTCCGTAGGACAGCGCGCTGCCGGAGGTGTCGAGGCCGACGAAGCGGATCGCTTGCGAGGGTTGGCGCGCCCGAGCCAGCTCCCGGTCGCGGGCCAGCAAAGCCTCGCGGCTCTCACCTGCACGCTCCTCGTCGCCGTAGCGCAGGTACAGCTCGTCCATGGTCGCGTCGTACTTCAGCAGGGCGGCGTTGATTCCGTACGAGCAGCCGATGTCCAGCACCTTCGGTACCGCGACGTGCCGGGACTCCCGGTACTCCGTGATGAACTTGGCGAAGTAGGGCTTGGCCTGCTGCGGAACGCAGTAGACGAGCGGGCGCAGCACCCTGAAATAGGTTCGCGGATCAGGCTGTTCGTAGATGTGGTCGAGTGAGACTTTTCCGGTCACGTCGAAACGCACAGGGCTTACTCCTCCGTGGGATCGCGCAGGGGAAACGGCCTACGGCGACTACGCGTTCTCGCCGCCCGCTAGTCGAGGAGCCGGTCGCCGCGGACCGCCAGGCCCTCCGCCGCCAAGTGCTCGGGCAGCACCCGGCCGAAGAGCTGCCGGGTCCGTTCCAAGCTCCCGATGACGCCGGGGCGCTCGCTGTAGGCGAATATCGCGGAGTGGCGCGCGACCTCGCCGCGCACCGGGCTCACTCGGTGCAGCGAGTAGCGGCCTTTGAACAACTGCAGGTCACCAGGTTGCAAGAGGAGGCTCCGGGTCAACCGTTGGCCCCGGCCGTCCACGACGTCCCGGACGTCGTCGAAATTCTCGTCCTGCGCTGTCCGAATGTTCGGGCAGTACTCGAAGACGCCGCCGGCCTGCGCTTGCTGGGTGAGCATGCTCACGGTGAACTCGTTGGTGTCGAAGTGCCAGGGGTGCTCCATGCCCGGCGCGATGACGTTGAGAACCAGCCCGGAGAGCGGGTCCGCCAGCTCGTGCAGCTCCGGCAGTTCGAAGCAGCTGGCGATGAAGTGCCGGAACACCACGTTGGAGTAGAGTCGGCTGATGAGGGAGTCTGCGGGGATACGGTCCCGCGCGACGAACGCGTTACCCCGCTCGAAGACCTTCCGGCCCGGATGGTCCTCGGGCAGTGCCGAGTCCACTGCGATGTTGTAGACGTTCACCGTCTCGGCGTCATGGTGCGCCCGGGGGGCGATGGCCGAGCACTCCTGACGCAGCACATCGCGCAGCGACGGGCGAATGAAGTCCGGCAGCACGGTGCAGCCGAGGATCAACAGGTCGCGCCGGGCACGGGAAACCACGGCCTGTCCCCGGGCGCTCGCGAGTTCCGACAGGGGATAGCGAGCCGTGTCGACCACCTGATCAAGCGTCAGGGCTTCGAAAGAGCGCATTCGATCCTCTCCACAGGCGGGCCGCCCCTCTCGCCGGTTCCGCCTCTTACGCACACAGGGGACGAGCGACGCGATCCGTGCGGTCGGCCGGCCCTTCACTCTCGGCTTCTCAATAACTCGTCTAGCAGGAACGGCACTTGAAGTTCCCACAGTGGTGCAGTGTTGTCTGTATGTGACGCGTCACACTGCCCGACTGTGCGTTCCAGCATGCCTTCGCGGGTTCGGCACGGGCCGACCGTCACGCAGGAGCCGCAGTGGCCGGTCAGGCCCTTCGCGGTCAGTCAGATCACCATGTGGTCCAGCGCGCCCGTGCGGCGGACGTACGAGGGCGGCAGCCGGAGCCGGAACGTACCCAGCCGGTCCCGGGGGACCCGGACCGTGACCGCCCCGGCCTCCGTGGCCAAGTGCTCGTCCATCTCCGGCTCCAGGGCGGCATGCATCAGGAGGCCGGCATGATGCGCCGCCATGGGAACGAGAGACGACAGTGACGAGGCGTACGCAGTCGGCCTGTGCAACCGGGTGCTGGTTGAGGCGGGCTTGACCCAGCACAAGTTCGACTGGTTGCTGGGGGATCCCGGGACGGGCGGTCGACACATCCTGTCGTCCCGACTCCGCTTTCAGCAGCTCGGAGGTTGGTCTCTCATCCATGAGGGGGAGGCCTTCCGCGCGTCCGGGGATGCTGCAGTCGGGCCGCGAGCTCTCCCGGCAGGACGTCCCGGTTTGCCGGAGTGATCTGGATGACCTCGATGTCGGTGCGCCGCTTGAGGGCGTCGGTGAACGGATCGCGGTGCATGTGGACCGTGGCGACGACGTCGGCCTCTGCGACGAACAGCGCGTCGACCGCGTACCGGAACGCCGCGCACGCCAGTTCCATCCGCCCCAGCTCGTCGATGAGCACCAGCCGCCCTGTTGCCTCCTCGATTGCCGCCGGCCGAAGCGACGGCAGCGCCAGTCGTTCCATGACGCCCGGGTCGACGCCGTATTTCCCTACCCGTGGCGGACCGGGCAGGTCGACATGGGCGAGCACTTCCCGTCGTCCTGCCAAGGTCTCCAGGGCGAAACCGACGCGGGCGCCGGAGTGCCGGATCTCCTCCGTGGTGAAGCCGGTGGCCGCGCGGGTGGGCAGCAGCGCGGCCAGCCGACGCAGGGCGGTCGTCTTGCCCGCGCCAGGGCGGCCCTCGAGCAGGATCCTTGTCGGCACACTGCCATCTTCACCCCCGCTTCCGGAGGCGGCCCGGGTGGGCTCGGCCGAGCGGGGGTTTCGGGCGCGGACCGATGCCGGTGCCGCCGTTGCGGGTATGGCGGCGCGCATGAGCGGAATTGAACTCAGCAGCACCGCGTTCAACGAGAAAACGATGATCCCCCGTCCGCGGGGAGGGTGAGAACATCTCACCGCCTCTGACCTGGTCGGGGGTGCCCCACGAGGCCACGGAGCTCGTGCTCGGCTTCGGCCGCGTGGGCTGGGGAGGGCCGATGCCTCCACCGGGGCACGGGCCGCACCGCTACTTCTTCCGCCTGTACGCCCTGTCCGAGCCGCTGCCACTGCACGACCACCCGGGCGTCGAGGACGTGCACCGTGCCCTGACGGACAGGGAGCTGGCCTCCGGCACCCTGGTCGGGACCTATCAGCGCTGAGCGCGTCACCGCTGGTCGTAGCCATGAGCGCCGTACAGCCGGACGAACCGGGCCGCGGAGACCGTCCTGCGGTGCACCAGGTTGTGGGCCCGCCGCTCGTACAGCTCGACGCGCTCCTGCCCGCCCTGCCCGATCGGCTGGACGAGCCGGCCACCGGTGCGGAGCTGATCCACGAGCGGCTCAGGCACTCGCGGAAAGGCCGCACAGACGATGATGGCGTCGTACGGGGCACGGGTCGGCATCCCGAGGGTCCCGTCGCCGAGTACGACCTCGGCATTGCCGACGCCCTGCCGGGCCAGCCGCAGGCGGGCCTCCTCGACGAGGTCGGGCCAGCGCTCGACGCTGACGACGTACGCGGCCAAGCGGGCCAGCAGCGCGGTCTGCCAGCCGTATCCGGTCCCGACCTCCAGGACCCGCTCGTCTCCGGTGAGGCCGAGAGCGGAGACCATCATGGCGATCAGCGAGGGCTGGGTGGTCACCTGCCCGTGGGGGAGCGGAACGGGCGTGTCCCGGTACGCGGATGCCACCTCGTCCGCGGGGACGAATTCCGCCCGGGGCACGCTCCGTACAGCCTCCAGGAGACGGGCGTCGGTCACGCCCACGGCGTGGGCCGCGCGGACCAGGTCCTGGGCGGCCCGTTCATGGGCCATGGGACCGCGGGGCCGTGACGGTGGCGTCGGCGGCCCTCGTTGTCGTGCGTTCCAGAAGCCGTGCGGCGTGATCGTGCTCGTCGTTTGACGTCGCCCCGTTGCCCACGTGCTTGGCGTCGTTCTCGCAGTTCTCGTTGGGGTGCCGGTGAGCGGGGTCCGGTTCCGACCGGACGCAGCCCGGGCGGCCGAAGCCCTTGGCCTGGTTGAGGTTGAGGTTGAGCGGCGTCAGCGCCGTGCGGCGGACCGTCGTCTGCTCCAGGGAGAACCGCAGCGGGTCGGCCACCGCCGGCACGCCTGCCTCCCAGGTCTTGGGCGGGGTGATCGAAACGTCCGTCTCCTCCGCACCGCTCCTGCTCCTGCCCATGTGCCCCATCCGCCGCTCGTCCGCCGCGCTGCAGCTCCAGCCCAGTGTCGGCATATCCCGCGCGGGGCGCGATCCGGGGCGGTCGGGCGCAAGGGGCGACCCATGATCCGGGAGGCGCGACGCGCCGGCGTCAGGACGGGCTCCCCGGGTCGGCGTACCGCAGCAGGGCGCCCACGCCCTCGTACAGCCACAGCTCGCTCTCCGGTACGACGACCAGCTCGGCACCGGTGCCGACGAGGGCCCGGACGAGGGCCTCGTCGGCGCGTTCCTCGCGCGGGGCCCGCACACCGAAGGACATCAGCTCCGCCTCGGTCAGGGCGAGCTGCGTGGGCTGGGAGCCCGCCCAGAGCCGCAGCGAAGTCCCTGGCGGTCGGTTCAGCAGCAGTGCCGCGACCTGGCCGCGCTGGAGGGCGGCGACGGTGGCGGCCAGCCCCTCCGTCACAGGTCCGTCCAGGGCGCGCCGGCCGATGAAGATGTCCACGAGTTCCCGGTCGTGCGCGGCCATGCGGCTGCGGAAGACGCCGTCGAGCTGGGGCTCCAACAGGGCGCGTCCTGTGTCGGTGGGGGTCCGGCCGCCCACGCGTACAACCTTGTCCCGCAGGGTGTGCGGCAGGCGGCGGATCAGTACGTTGCATGCCCATTCGTCCCCGCCCACGACGACGGCGTCGGCATGGGCGCGCCGCGCCCGTTCGTCCAACCGGTGACCGAGCTGGAGGGAGGTGCGGTGCCAGGTCGCCACCGCAACTCTGCGGTGCAGCCGCTCACCCGGGGTCACAGTCGACGCGGGCCAGGTGCCGGTCTCCGCCTCCAGAGTTACCCAGCCGTGGGTCTCGGCGGTCGGCAGGCCGCCGTAGTGAACGACTACGGCCATGTAGGGGATCTCCGGAAGGTGCTGGGTGACCAGGGGCATCGCGTCGGGCAGGGTGCTGTAGCGCGCGGAGTCGTGCTCGGGCGGCCTGGGCAGCTCCCCGTCCAGGACGAGCGTGCCGTGGGCGGCGAAGATGGCCTGACCGTGCACCCCCGGCACCTCGGTGTCGGCGCCGACCACCTCCTCCAGTACGTTCAGCAGCGCCCGGTCCGAGCCCTGACGGGACAGACTCTCGCGCAGCCGCAGCCAGCGCAGCGCGATCGCCCGGTCGGGATGCTCGACGTTTCGGGAGGTGTTCAGGTACACGGAGGCGAACGGGCCCGGCTCCGCGTAGAGGGCTTCAAGGAACGACAACCTCATCGCCACTCCTCGTCGATGGTCTCCCCTCCTTTGATGATGCGCGCCCCTGGTGCGATGGAGCTCGACGAGCGCAAAGCGGTGCGGAACGCGGGGCGGTCAGGCGCCGGCCGACAGTAGCGGGTTCATCGTGAGCATGGCGGCGGCGACCAGGCCGTCCAGCACCGTCAAGCCGCGGGCCGGGGCGGCAGGCCGCTGAGCAGCCGGGCCCGGTAGCCGGATGAAGGTGCAGTCCGCGCGGGAGCACCAGATCGTGGCGGGGCCGCCTTGCCCCACGTGAACACCGGTTTCTGGGCCGTATTCGACAGGGACTGAGGGGGCGCTCGTGAGCTGCCGATCCAGCACAGGCCGACCATCGCGCGCTGGACCGAGAGCACAGCGGGGTGATCCCGCAGCCGTCGGCTCCTGCAAGACCTCGGGTGAGAGGGCCCCGGGACCGCAGCCTCTCATCGTTGCCATGGACCACCCATCGGAGCTCCGGCAGGCCTATCGGTAGGGTCGAGGTTGCCTTAACGAAGTGGCCGTCCAGTGATGGATGCCCTCGGCCCGGTGGGAGGGCGCCGGCTTCTCGTCGGTCCTGTCCTTTCCCGAGCAGGCGGTGACCGCCATCAGCACACCCAGCCCCATCCGTTGATCTTGCGTGGGTATCCCCGGCTTCAGCCGGGGAGGGAAACGCATCCTCGTCCCAAAGGCGCGCAGCGCCGGAGTTCGCTGCGTTGTCAGTGGCCTGCACTACGTTGACGACAAGGGCCGAGGGGGTGGGCTGGATGATCCGTGCGTACACGTTTCTCATGCGGCTCTACCTTCTTCCTGGGTCCGCCCCAGCCATTCGTAGGGTTGTGGCACCCAGGGGAGCTGGGTGTGGCTTTCATGCGGCTGCCAGC
>NZ_JBSGDB010000036.1:0-33610 GCF_053602155.1 Streptomyces sp. NPDC004561 | reverse complement strand
CACCGGCACGGGGCTGGAGGAGCTGACCAGCCGCGAACGCGAGGCCGTTGTCCTGGTCGCGCAGGGTCTGCCCAACGACGACGCACCCCGGCCCCCGCCACCTCCGCCCCTCCGGTCACGACCAGCGCCCCGGCACCGACGCCCACGACCGCCTCCCCGTCGTGGTCCGCCCCCGGCTGGCACCACGGCCACGGCCGGCACCCCCGCTGACGCCGGGGTCGTACGGCTGCCCTGTCGACCAGCCCCCTGCCGACACCCTCACTGACGGCGGGTCGTGCGGCTGCCTTGTCGATCGGCCTCCTGCCGGCACCCCGGCTGACGGCGGGTCGTGCCACCGCTCTCTCGACGCCCCTCCCCGTCGCGCCCCTTCCGCCGGTGCGTCCCGGCCCGAGCCACCGTCGGCGCGCCCTGCGTCACGGCACCACGGTCACGGCAGGCCCCCACTGGCGGCGGGTCGTGCCGCTGCCTTGTCGGCCACCCCCTGTCGACACCGCCCCGGCCATGGCGGGTCGGCCGCCGCGAGCCCGGCCCCGCCGTCGGTGGCTCCGCCCTCCTCTCGGTGCCCCTCCCGGCCGCGCCCCTTCCGCCAGTGCATCCCCGGCCCGAGCCGCCGCCGGTGCGCCCCGCGCCACGGCATCACGGCCGCGGCAGGCACCCGCACTGGCGGCGGGTCGTGCCGCTGCCTTGTCGACCACCCCCCGGCCGGCACCGCCCCGGCCATGGCGGGCCGCCCGCCGCGAGCCCGGCTCCGCCGCGCCTCCCGGCCGCAGCCCTTCCGGCACGGCAGACGTGTCACCTCAGTGATCAACTAACGCCCAGGAAAGGTGAGTTGACCGGGTGTGGGCGCACAGGGAAACCCCTATGACCTGAACCGGTGTCTTGTTCCGTCTCCTTGGCGCGCTGAGAATGCGCATGACAAATGGACGGGCGACCGGGAGACCTCCGGTCGCCCAAGTCGTAAGAGGGGACCCCACATGAACAAGCCTCTCCTCGCCGCGCTCTCCTCCCTGGCGATAGCCGGGATGGGCGCGGCACCCGCGGTCGCCGCCCCGCACACGGCGAAGGCCGCCGCGGTGACCGTCAACTTCGCCGGCACCGTCTCGCTGAGCAACTGCTCCGGCTCCGTCATCCGCTTCCCCGGTTCCGCGGACAGCGACCCGGCGCTCGTGCTGACCAACGGCCACTGCCTGGAGACCGGCTTCCCGGACCCCGGCCAGGTCATCACCGGCCAGTCCTCCAGCCGTACCTTCGGCCTGCTCAACGCCTCCGGGAGCAGGGTCGCGACCCTCCGCGCCAACCAGGTCGTCTACTCAACCATGACGGACACGGACGTCACCATCTACCGGCTGACCACCACCTACGCGCGGATCAAGAGCTCGTACGGGATCAGCGCCCTCACCGTGAACGACACCCACCCGGCCGCCGGCACCGCGATCAAGGTCGTCTCCGGCTACTGGAAGCGGACCTACAGCTGCAACATCGCCGGGTTCGTGTACCGGCTGAAGGAGGGCGACTGGACCTGGAAGGACTCGGTCCGCTACACCTCCGCCTGCGACACCATCGGCGGCACCTCCGGCTCCCCGGTCATCGACACCACCACCGGCAAGGTCGTCGCCGTCAACAACACCGGCAACGAGGACGGCCAGCAGTGCACGGTGGACAACCCGTGCGAGGTCGACGAGAACGGCAACGTCACCATCCACCAGGGCATCAACTACGCCGAGGAGACCTACCAGATCCCCGCCTGCTTCACCACGGGCAACAATCTGAACCTCAGCGCGTCCGGCTGCGTCCTGCCGAAGCCGTAACGCCCGTACGGCGGACGGAGCGGCCCGCGAGGACGTCCGTCCGCCGTCCGTCCTCGATGACGAACCGGCCGTCGACGAGGACGTACGGGATGCCCGTCGGCAGCGTGCGGGGCGCGTCGAAGCCGGCACCCGCCGCGACCGTCTCCGGGTCGAAGAGGACCAGGTCGGCCCGGTACCCCTCGCGCACCAGACCGCGGTCCGGCAGCCGCAGCCGGGCCGCGGGACGCGAGGTGAGGCGGGCGACGCACTCCTCCAGCGACAGCACCCCCAACTCCCGCACGTAGTGCCCGAGATAGCGCGGGAAGGTGCCGTACGCCCGCGGATGCGGCTTGGCGCCCTGAAGGATGCCGTCGGAACCCCCGGTGTGGGCGCGGTGCCGCATGATCGTGCGGACGTTCTCCTCGTGGCCGACGTGCTGGAGGACCGTCGTGCCGAGCCGGTCCGCGACCAGCAGCCGGCGGGCGACCGCCCACGGGGTCTCACCGCGCCGCCCCGCCGACTCCCGCACCGTACGGCCCACGAAGTCGGCGAGCGCCGGATCGCTCACCCCGGAGACCTCGATCGTCTCCCACTCGACGGGCACGCCGTGGCAGCCGTCCGAGCCGGTCACCTCCAGGTCGTGCCGTACCCGCTCGGCCGTCGCCGGGTCGGTGAGCCGGGCCAGGACCTCCTCCGGGCCGCCCTCGCTCGCCCAGCTCGGCAGCAGCGCGGCCAGGGTGGTGCAGCCGGGGGTGTAGGGATACGTGTCGAGGGTGATGTCCGCACCCGAGTCCAGGGCCTTGTCCAGCAGGTCCAGCAGCTCGGGCGCCCGGTCCCGGTTCACGCCGAAGTTCATCGTCGCGTGCGCCAGGTGCAGCGCGCAGCCCGCCTCCCGGGCCAGGTCGACCATCTCGGCGTAGGCCGCGAGGGCGCCGGCGCCGTAGGAGCGGTGGTGCGGGCAGTAGTAGCCGCCGTACGCGGCCACCACCCGGCACAGTTCCGTCAGTTCGGCGTCCCCGGCGTACATGCCGGGCGTGTACGTGAGCCCGGACGACAGGCCGACCGCGCCCTGCTCCAGGCCCTCCGCCACCAGCCCCCGCATCCGGTCCAGCTCCCCGGGCGTCGCCTCGCGGTCCTCCCAGCCGACGACGAGCGCGCGGACCGTGCCCTGGGGGACGAGGTACGCGGCGTTCACCGCGATCCCGCGGTCGAGCCGGTCCAGGTACTCGCCGACCGTCCGCCAGTCGAAGTCGACGTCGTCGCCGTACCCGTTCCAGCCGGTGATCGCCCGGCGCACCTCTTCCAGCGTGCGGTCGTCCACCGGCGCGTACGACAGTCCGTCCTGGCCGATGACCTCCAGGGTGACCCCCTGCGCCGCCTTCGCGCTGTGGTCGGGGTCGCGCAGCAGGGCGAGGTCGGAGTGGGCGTGCATGTCGATGAAACCGGGGGAGAGGACCAGGCCCTCGGCGTCCAGCTCCCGCATCGCGCGCGGCCGTTGGCAGCCCGCCGCGGCGGCCTCCTTCACGATCGAGACGATCCGGCCGCCGTCGACGACGACGTCGGCGCGGTAGGAGTCGCCACCGCTGCCGTCGACGACGTCGGCGTCCCGGACGACCAGGTCCTCCATGGCGGCCTCCTAGAAGAACGTACGGATGTAGTCGACGACCGTCCCGTCCGCCTCGGCCACCGGGATCAGCTGCCACTTGTCGAACGACGTGCACGGGTGGGACAGGCCGAAGGCGATCCAGTCACCGGCCTCCACGTCCGCGTCCGGACCGGTGCGCAGCCACAGATGCTGGTCGGACAGGGCGCTCACCTCGATTCCGGTCGCGGGGTGCTCGGTGCCGTTCCGGCGTACCACGAGCGCCACCGGAACGTCGAGGTCGTAGGCGGCGTCCCGCTTGCCCGCGTTGACGAACGCCTCCGTCGCGGTGGGCCGCGAGATCACCTGGGCCCACAGCCGGAAGGCGGGCTCCAGAGCGCCCTCCTCGGGTACCCGGTTGAACGGCGTCAGCCTGCGGTAGTGCACATCGTCGTGCGAGACGTACGCGCCGGAGCGCAGCAGCTTCAGCACGGGCAGCGAGAGCGCGGGGATCCGGGTGAAGACGTCGGCGACCGCGTCGAACCACTCGCTGCCGCCCGCGCTCACGACGATCTCCTCGGCGCCGGCGAAGAGACCGGCCCCGTCGAACTCCACGGCGAGCGCGACCAGCCTTGTCAGCCACTCCCGCACCAGCTCCGGCGAGGCACCCGGCACCTGCGCCTCGTACCCGGCCACGCCCACCAGCCGCAGCGTCTCCGCGCGGGCCACCGCATCGGCCACGGCCCGGGCCTCCGCATCGGTGCGCACACCGGTACGGGCGCCCTCGCCCGCGCCCAGCTCGACGACGACGTCCAGCGGGCGGGCGGCGCCCCGCAGGGCGGCGTCCATCAGCTCCACCCCGCGCACGGAGTCGACGTAGCAGACGAAACGGAAGTCCGGGTCGGCGGCGAGTTCCCCGGCGATCCACCGCAGGGCGGAGGAGTCCAGCAGCTCGTTGGCGAGGAACACCCGCTGGACTCCGAAGGCCCGGGCGACCCGCACCTGGTGGGGCACCGCCAGGGTGATGCCCCACGCGCCGTGCTCGATCTGGCGGTGGAAGAGCTGCGGTGCCATGGACGTCTTGCCGTGCGGAGCGAACGCGAGGCCGTGGCGGGCGGTGTACGTCTCCATGAGCGCCAGGTTGTGCGCGAGCCGCTCGGCGGAGAGGACGAGGAGGGGGGTGGTGAATCCGCCGCGCGTGTCGCTTCCGCCGTGCGCGTCGCTTCCGCTGCTCTCGGCGAAGAGGTTGCGGCGCTGGGCGGCCAGCTCGCCGACCGTGAGGCCGTCGGCGTCCGGCGGGAGGCCCTTGAAGCGGTGGTCGACACGTTCCTCCGCCAGGCGGGCGAGCGCTTCGGTGCCCATGGAGCCCCTCTCCCGACCGTTGCAAGCTGTGCAACTGTCATTGCATGCAGTGCTTACTGGTGTCTAGCATCTCGCCGATCCCCGGTCAACGGAGCCGCCGCCCGGGTACCGACAGGAGCCATCATCGACGACGCTGCTTACATTCCGGCGGTTGCGGCCGACGCCGTGGACGCCACGGATGCCGTGGGCGTGGTGGACGTCGTGGCGCTCGGCGAGTCCATGGTGACCTTCCTGCCCGGCCGGCCGGGGCGCCTCGCGGACGTCCCCTCCTTCGACCGCGCGATCGGCGGCGCCGAGTCCAACGTGGTGTGCGCGCTGGCCGCCTTCGGGCATTCGGCGCGGTGGGTGAGCCGGCTGGGGGCGGACGGCTTCGGCGACCATCTGCTGGAGCGGATCGCCGGACACGGCGTCGACGTCTCCTTCGTCCGCCGGGACCCGGCCCGGCCCACGGGCGTGTACTTCCGCACAGCGGCCGACCGGGCCACCGGCGCGCACGAGGTGGCGTACTACCGGGCGGGATCGGCGGCTTCCGCGATGAGCACGGCGAACGTGGATCCGGCGGCGGTACGGGCGGGACGCGTGCTGCATCTGTCCGGCATCACGGCTGCGCTGTCCGGCGAGTGCCGGGACCTGCTGCGCGAGCTGACGGCACCCGGCCCCGGCGGCCCGCTGGTGTCCTTCGACGTGAACCACCGGCCGGGGCTGTGGCGCGGCACCGACGGGAGCGCGGTCCTGCTGGAACTGGCCCGGCGCGCCGACATCGTGTTCGTGGGGGAGGACGAGGCGGAGCACGCGTGGGGCGTCACGGGCGGCCCGGCCGCCGTCCGTCAACTGCTGCCGGAGCCGGGCGTGCTGGTGGTGAAGCAGGGGGCGCGGGGCGCGACGGTGTTCGAATCCCGGGGGTTGTGTTGCGTGAACGACGCCCGCTCCCTATCGGCGCCGGGCTGCACGGTCGAGGCTGGGCCCGTGTCGGCGTCGGGCTGTGTGGCTGGCTGTGGGTCTGCCTCGGCGTCCTGCTGCGTGGCCGGCCCTCGTGACCCTCGTGACCCTCGGCCGGTCTCGGCATCGGGCTGTGTGGCCGCCCCGGGGCCCGCCTCGGCGCCGTTCTGCGCGGCCGATCCTCGGCCCGCCCCCGCGACCGACCCCCCGCCCGCCCCGGCGCCGGGCATCTTCGAGCCGGCTCTCGCCGTGGACGTCGTGGCGACCGTCGGCGCGGGAGACGCCTTCGCCGCCGGCTTCCTCTCCGGCACCCTGCGCCGGCTCCCCGTGCGGGACCGCATCCGGCACGGCCACCTCATGGCCGCCGCGACCCTCACCAGCCCCGCCGACCTCGCCCCGCCCCCCTCCCGCGACCACGCCGACCGCCTCGCGGCCCTGGACGACGACGCATGGGGGAGACTTCGACTCGGTCCCGGCTGGACGCAGGCCGGCGCCGAGAAGGAGGCGATCACCCCATGAGCCAGACCGTCGACCGCGCCCTGAGCATCCTGCCGCTGCTCGCCGAGGGCCCCGCCGACCTCGGGCAGGTCGCCGACCGCCTCGGCGTGCACAAGTCCACCGCGCTCCGGCTGCTGCGCACCCTGCACGAGCACGGCCTGGTCTACCGCCAGTCAGACCAGCGCTACCGCCTCGGCGCCCGCCTCTTCGCCCTCGCCCAGGAGGCGATGGAGAAGCTCGACATCCGCGAGATCGCCCACCCCCACCTCGTACGGCTGAACGAGCAGTGCGGTCACACCGTCCACCTCGCGGTGTACGAGGAGGGCGAGGTCCTCTACATCGACAAGGTGGAGAGCCGATACCCGGTCCGCATGTACTCGCGGATCGGCAAGCCGGTGGCCGTCACGGTGGCCGCCGTGGCCAAGCTCCTCCTGGCCGACCTGCCCGAACCGGAGCGCCGCGCCCTCGCGGAACAGCTCGACTATCCCTCGTACACGCCCCGTTCCACCCCCAACGCCAAAGCCTTCCTTGGGGAGTTGGCGCAGGTGCGCGACCAGGGCTGGGCCACCGACCTCGGCGGCCACGAGGAGTCCATCAACTGCGTCGCCGCCCCCGTCCGCGGCGCCGACGGCCGAGTGGTCGCCGCGATGTCGGTGTCCGCGCCGAACGTGGTCGTCACCGCCGAGGAACTCCTCTCCCTGCTCCCGCTGGTCCGCCGCACCGCGGACGCGATCAGCGGTGAGTACTCCGGCAGAACACCAGTAAAGGACCCCGTATGACGGACAAGATCGCGCTCACCCCGAAGACCCACACCACGCCGCCCGCGAAGTTCTCGCACGGCGTGAAGAAGGGCAACATCCTCCAGGTCGCCGGGCAGGGCGGCTTCCTGCCCGCCGAGGAGGGCAAGCCCCCGACTCCGGCCGGCCCCACCCTGCGCGAGCAGACCCTTCAGACCCTCGCCAACGTGCGGTCGATCCTCGAGGAGGGTGGCGCCACCTGGGACGACGTGATGATGATCCGCGTCTACCTGACCGACGTGGACCACTTCGGCGAGATGAACGAGATCTACAACGCCTACTTCGAGGAGCAGGGCCTCACCCAGCCGCCCGCCGCCCGCACCACGGTGTACGTCGGCCTGCCGGGCGGCCTCCTCATCGAGATCGACGCGCTCGCCGTACTCGGCTGACGCCACCCGTGCGCCCGCGGCGGCGGTGGTCGGCGTGTTCGTGTGAACGTGACGCGCGTGACGGCTGAGATGAGCGGGCTGACTGGTTCCGGCACAGGGATGTCGTCCATACTGCCGCCGTGGAGCAGCGCATAGGATCGAGCAGCAAGCCGTCGAAGGCCGAGCCGTTGAAGGCCGAGCCCGTGACCGGCGCCGGTTTCGACCCGGCCTTCATCCCGGGCATCTCGACGCCGGTGACGACGGAACCGGCGGACGCGAAGCCGGAGGTTCCGGCGCAGGAGGCCCTGGAGGCCGAGGCGCCGACCGAGCCGGAGGACGCGGCACCGGCTGAGGACGAGGACGAGTCCGCCGAGGGCGGTCCCGCCTTCGAGGCCTCGGACCGCCGCGCCAGAATAGTGGCCGACCGAAAGGGCGTCCGCCTGCGCCTCGACGAGGAGTCCTGCGAGTTCGGCTGGGACGAGATCGCCGCCGTCGAGACGGAGTCCGCCCGTTTCGGCAAGCGCTTCACGATCACCGTCCACACCCCGGACCGCCGCTGGTACCCCATCGAGATCGAGGCGACGTCCAGGTCCCGCTTCGCGGAGTGGGAGTCCGAACTGGACGCGGTGCTGGACGCGTACTTCGAGGAAGCGGAGTAGGCGCGGCCGCTGACTGGGTGTGTCCGTCCCGCCCGACGATTCGTCAGGCGGGCGGACACACCGGCCCGGCGTGCTCGGACGACGAGGATGCGCCCTGGGTTCACAGCCCGACGAAGCCGCGGGTGTCCTTGACCGCTTCGATGAAGGACGCGAACGCTTCCGCCGGGAAGGCGAGGTTGGCCCGGGCGGGGGCCTTGGAGTCGCGGACGGCTATGTGGGTGTCCTGGTCGGCGACTTCGACGCAGGTGTTGCCGTCACCTCCGCCGGAGTACGACGACTTCTGCCAGCGGACGGCCTGGGTCATGCGGGCGCCTCACAGTTCCTTCGTCATGCGGTGAATGAAGTCCCGTGACTCCACGGGCTGCAGTGCTGCTTCGCTCACCTTATTGAGCAGGGCCCGGAAGCGCGCCAGCTGAGATTCGGCATCGATGAAGGCCGTGCCGTGCGGGGCGTCGCGCAGCACGGTGTCCAACCGGGGGAGTGGCCCTCCCACGTACATCATCTCGATCCCGGCCCCGGCGAATCCCTCTCGCCCGAAGGGGATCACCCGCACCGTGGCGTGCCCGCGTTCGATCGCCCCCAGAACCTCCGAGAGCTGAGCACGAGCGGCACGACGATCGGAGACCAGGATGCGCAGCGCAGCCTCGTGGATGATCGTCTCGTAGGGCACGGGTGTCTTGCGCTCCAGTACGGTTCTGCGCCGCATCCGATGTTCGATCCTGGGCTTCACTTCGCTCTCCGGCAGCTCCGGAACCATGTAGCCGAAGACGGCACGCGCATAGTCGGGAGTCTGGAGCAGCCCGGGGATGTGGCTGGTGACGACCTCACAGAGAAACGTGCCGTGGTGCTCCGTCTCGGCGACGTCCAGGAACACCGGTGGAAGCACGCCCCGGTACTCCTCCCACCAGCCCTGC
Source organism: Streptomyces sp. NPDC004561 (assembly GCF_053602155.1). Taxonomy (NCBI): domain Bacteria; kingdom Bacillati; phylum Actinomycetota; class Actinomycetes; order Kitasatosporales; family Streptomycetaceae; genus Streptomyces; species Streptomyces sp. NPDC004561. Next base: position 24,704 of record NZ_JBSGDB010000036.1, on the reverse strand, counting down.
GTGCGCTCAATGGCCATCGTGACGAGCGCATCGATCAACTCGCCTTCAGCGCAGGCATAATGCGCGCCCAGACGCCGTACCCGCTCCGCGCTCACCCCGGCCAGGCCTGCCTCAACCTGGCTCATCTGCGCCGATGTCGAATTGAGCAACCCTGCTACCTCGCGTGCCTTGAGGCCGGCGGCTTCCCGCAACCTGCGCAGCTCCGCGCCCAGGCGTACCTGCCGTGCAGTGGGTTGGCTTCTCGGCGCCATTGCTCCTCCGCCCTCAACCGACTCGCTGCCGTGCCTCTTTCGGGCGTCAGATTACGCGACCTACTTGCGAGAGGAAAAATTTTTGCTCTACCTTCAGTGACGCATCGCACACACAGCGGAAGCGCACCGCACCGCTCCGCCCTGCCCTGACGGCTGCGGCAATGCCACCGCGCCCGAAATCCTCGTCTTCTCATCGGAGTTGATGACGCATGCCCGAAATCCCCGAGACCTGGGACTACACGCTCTACATCCCCAACGACCCGAGAGCGGTGACGGTGTGCCGTCGCACGGTGCGTCTGGTTCTCACGCTGCACGGCTTGACCGGTCTGGTGGACACGGCGGAGTTGCTGGCGACGGAGCTGGTCTCGAACGCCGTACGGCACACGAAGGGGCCGGCCGCGCTCAGGGTGCGCCGCACCCCGGAGGGGGTGGTGTGGATCGGGGCGTGGGACACGGACCCGGCACCTCCGGACCCGCCGGTGCCGTTGGGGCGGACGACGGACTCGGAGAACGGACGGGGCCTCGGCCTGGTCGTGGCGTGCGCGGATGTGTGGGGCTGGAAGCCGTCGGCCCGGTTCGGGGATCGGGGCAAGTACGTGTGGTGCGAACTTGCGGCGGCCTAGCTCGTTGATCACGTCGGACAGGAAGGAGAGCTGATGGTCGGCTCGTCGCACGAGGCGTTGCACCGGATCTTCCAGAAGGATCCGGCGCTGCTGACGCGGGCGTTACAAAGGGTGCTGAACGTGCCCTTCCCCGAGCCGCGGGAGATCGCGGCGCTGAACGTGGACCTCACGGAGATCGAACCGGTCGAGCGCCGGGTGGACACGCTGCTGCGGGCGGAGACGGACGAGGGCACGTACCTGCTGGTGGTCGAGTCGCAGGGGAAGGTGGACGACCGCAAGCGGGGCAGTTGGCCGTACTACCTCTCCTACCTGTACGAGAAGTACCGCTGTGAGCCGGTGCTCATCGTCATCACCCAGAGCAGCGCGACGGCGAAGTGGGCTTCGCGTCCGATCCGGCTGGGTTTCAAGGGGTGGGATTCGTTGACGGTACGGCCTCTCGTGCTGGGTCCGGACAATGTGCCGGTGATCGCGGACGAGCGGCAGGCCGAGCGGGACGTGCCTCTTGCGGTGCTCTCGGCGATGACACACGGGCGTGGGTCGCAGGCTCCGGCCATACTGGAGTCCCTGGCCGCCGCCCTGCGGACCATCGACTCGGACACCGCCGCGGTCTTCGTGCAGTTCGTCGACTCCTGCCTGGCCGACCCCCAGGCGAAGCAGATGTGGAGGGACCTGATGACGGCAATCCAGTACTTCTGGCGCCACCCGCTGGCCGAGCAGGTACGCGAGGAAGGGCGGGAACAAGGCCTGGAGCAAGGACTGGAACAAGGTCTGGAGCAGGGGCGTGTCCAGGATCGCCAGGAGATGACCCTTCGCATCCTGGAGTGGCGCAGCATTCCAGTGCCCGACTCCGTCCGCGAGCGCGTGGAGACCTGCACGGACCTGGCCCAGCTGGAGCTCTGGGCCCAACGGGCCGTGCACGCCACGGACGCGGCGGAACTGTTCACCGAGGAGTGACCGCGTAGCCGTCGGGGGCGCCCGAGGGCGCCCCCTTTCGCTGCCCTGGTGGATCTCAGGAAAGCTTTTCCTCGATAATCCAGTAATCGCTCCCTTCCTCGCTCACGGCGCACACGCGGCCGCCGCTGAGGGAGCGGGCAATGAAGAGCAGGTCGCCACTCTGGTCATGCGTGGCGAAAATGTCAGCGGTTTCGGTTAGCCGCACCTGGATCCACCCGTCAGCCAAGCTGCCCAGCACCAGAAAAGATCCATCGTCGGCGATTACTCCGAAGTCTCGTGCATGCGCATGCCAGGCTGTGTTCACTCGTTCGGCGATATCAGTCGAATAGCATGGAATGATCTCAACGGGCCTTGTCTCGACGTGTACAACTCGATGAAAGGCTTTCATCGCGCTGGGCTCTGATTTCGAGAAATGACCTATTATCTCGAATCCTGCCAATTGGAGGCGGGATCTAATTTCGTTATTCATTGTGAATTGCATTGCTGTGTCGCCACTTCCGGTCACGTTCGGCCGGATTTTTCTCCATATCCGTGGGGTGGTCGCCATGGGGTGCCCGTCTCTGGCTGTACCGTGTGTTACTCATAGATGCAGTGAATCGAGGAACTGCCTGACTTCATGAATGGTTGTCTGCCATTCCGAGATGTCATGCCCATCCTCGTCAACTGTGCTTCGCGGTTCGATCGAGCGCCAAGGATCGTCCAGGCTGAACCCTTCCGTGAGGTCTTCGAGGAAGATGATCGAGTTTTGAACGTAGACGATCTCCGCAGACCTGTAGAGGGGCCAACAGAAAATGAAGTTGCTGCTCGCTGGATCCGTGATGGATGAAATGAGACACGATGTGGCGTCATGCTCGCGGTCGATAACCCTCAGGGCTCGGACCCAGCTGGCCTGGTATTGCTCCACACCCCAATAGGTCAGATCCATTGGAAAACTCTCTTCGAAGTCGCCTACCGTGATACGCCCGGTGGCGCTCTCGCCCTTCGCAGCCGAGGATTCCGAGGGTGTGGATACCACCCGAATGGAGAAGGTGTCATTTCTTGATGTAGTTGAGGTCTGCGTCATATGTGCCAACCCTCTGTCCCCGCTTGTTGAACATCTTCCAACCGTCGGAGACATTGTGTCCGTCAACGTCCGGTGTGATGTAGTTTTTCCCGTCGAAGAACACGTCTTGTCCGTGGGAGTGGAAAGGCGCCTTCTGGGGTGAAATTTTCCTCGTGTATCCAAGTTCGGCAGCCCTGTCTGCCGGGGTTGCCGCGTAGAGTGCCTGATTTCCGTCACTCCGCTGCTTAACCATATCTGGGTGATACGGGTCATATTCCAGAGCCGGAGACGGAGTGTAGCCCTCGGGAAGGTTTTCCTTCTTCTCGCAAGGGGCCAACCCGAGCGGGTCGACCCAGGTATTGGGATTGTGAACGTATGTGGCGGGGTTCGGTGCAGGAGTGAGGCCAAGAGGGTCGGGCGTGAGATAGCGAGCGGTTTGGGGGTCATAGTGGCGGAAGTAGTTGTAATGCAGCCCCGTTTCGGGGTCGTAGTACTGGCCCGGGAAGCGTAGAGGTGTGTAGGCGGTGCTGTTCGCTGACCATGCCGTTGTTCCCCAGAGGGTGCTTCGGGTTCGCCAGGCGATGTCGCCCTGTTCGTCGATGAGTTCGCTGGGTGTGCCGACCAGGTCGGTGACGATGGCGAAGAAGCGGGAGTCGATCTCCTCCTGGGGAGCGTCGGACGCCGTGATGCGTTCGGTTTGGGACAGGGGACGCAGGCCCTGGTGGTCCCAAGTGAGGGTTACCGGGTAGGGGAAGGCGGTGGATGTGGTGGTCTGCTCGCAGAGAGTCGTCCCGTCCCAGGTGAAGTCCACCCTCTCCAGCACCGTTTCGCCGTCCTCCGCCAGGCGGAGTTTTGCCGTGCGGCGGCCCAGGGGGTCGTAGGTGTAGCGCCAGTGGGTGCCGTCGGGAGTGATCACCGAGGTCAGGCGGTCCTCGGTGTCCCATTCGTAGCGCCAGGTGTCGGGCTTGCGCGACAGGCGGGTCTTCTGGCGGAGGGTGATGCGACCGAGGGCGTCGTGTTCGTAGCGGACGTTGCCGGCGCGGGTGATGCGGGTGCCGACGTAGGAGCGTGGGCCTGTGGCTTCGCCGCCCGGGTGGTCCGACGGCCAGGACGCCTGTGTCTGGTTGCCCGCCTCGTCGTAGGCGTACCGCTCCGTCCAGTTCGCCGCGTGGACCGCTGTCACGCGGCCCGTCGCGTCGAGGTCGAAGCGGCGGGTGCCGGACAGCTGGTCGTCTATGCCGATCACGTGGCCATCGGCTCGGTAGGTGTAGGACCGGCGCTGCAACCCGCGTCCCTCGGCGTCGGCCACCGATTGGGTGATCAAGCGGCCCAGGGCGTCGAAGGCGTGCTCCAGGGTCAGGGTTCCGCCGACGTGGCGGGTCAGTTCACGGCCTGCCTTGTCGTACGTGAAGTCGATCGCCCGGCCCGACGCGACCATTCCTGTGCGGCGGCCCGCCGTGTCGTACGACCACGTCGTCTCCGCCCCCGTCGGAGTCCTGCGGCCCGTGCGGCGGCCCAAGGCGTCGTACGTGTACGCCACCGTACGGCCGTCCACCGTTTCCGAGCGCAGGCGGCCGTAGCGGTCCCGCAGGAGGGTCAGGGCCGTGCCGTCCGGGCCGGTTGCCTGGGCCAGTTGGTCGGTCAGGTCGTAGGCGAAGGTGGTGATCTGTCCCGCCGCGTCCTTGCGGAGTACCTGGCCGAGTTCGTTGCGCTGGAACGACACCACCTCGCCGAGCACGTTCCGGCGTGAGGCAAGGCGGCCGGCGTCGTCGTACTCGTACGCCAGCGTGCGCTCGTCGAAGTCCGTCTCCGTGACCAGGCGGCCGGCCGCGTCGAACTCGTACGTCCATGTGAGGCCCTGCGGGTTCGTGACCTTCGTCAGGCGCAGTTCGCTGTCGTGGGCGAATTCGTAGCGGACGCCGTCCGGGCCGGTGCGGGCCGTCAGCAGGTCGAAGTGGGTGTACTCGTAGCGCGAGACGCCGCCGAGGGGGTCGGTGTGGCTGGTGCAGTTGTCCTCGCCGTCGTACGTCCATGCCTCCGTGGTGCCGTCGGGGACCGTACGGCGGGTCAGGTGGCCTTCGATCGACCATTCCAGCAGGGTCGTCCCGCCGGTCGGGTCCGTGATGGTGGCCGGGCGGCCGAAGGCGTCCCGTTCGTAGCGGGTCACGGCCCCAAGCGAGTCCGTCACCTCCATCGGGAGGCCGGCTCGATCGCAGACGACTGTCGTCGTGTTGTCCAGCGGGTCCGTCACCGACGTCAGATGGCCGGCCTCGTTGTACGTGAACCGGGTTGTCCGGCCCAACGGGTCGGTCACCGACGTGCGGTTGCCTCGGTCGTCGAAGGACTGCCGGATGACCGTGCCGTCCGGGTTCGCCACCTTCACCGGCAGGTCGAGGTCGTTGTATTGAGCCTTCGACTCCCGGCCGTCCGGGCGGACCACTCGCGTGAGGTTGCCGGACTCGTCGTACTCGAACGTCGTCGTGTGGCCGAGGGGGTCCGTCGTGGAGAGCAGGCGGTTGTAGCGGTCCCGGACGTGGCGTGTGGTCGCGCCCAGCGCGTCTGTCTCCGCCACCACCTGCCAGGCGTCGTTGACCAGATAGCTGCGCGTGTGGCCCTCGCCGGTCGTCGCCGCCGTGGTGCGCAGGCCCGTCGCCGGGTCGGGGTCCTCGTACGTCAGGCGCAGGGCCATGTGGCCGGCCGAGCCGCCCTCGGCGATGCAGCGGTCCCGGTCGTCGTACTCGTAGGTGTAGCCGCGGCCGTTGGTGTCCGTCCAGGAGGTGACCCGGCCCCGCTCGTCGTACGTGAAGCGGAGGGGCAGACCCGAGGAGTTGACGACCTCCGTGAGGTTGCCGTCCGTGTAGCCGAAGCGCTTCAGTTCCTCGCCGGTCGCGGCCAGATGGTACGCCGTGATGCAGCCCGCGTCCGTGGTGATGCGGACGCCCTGGCCCGCGCTCGTGTGGACGGCCAGCGGCGTGCCGTCGGCGTCGTGCTCGAAGGTGATCCAGTTGCCGTTGCGGTCGTCGATCTGTTCCAGGACCGCCAGTTCGGGTCCCCGGTCGGCGAAGTGCCAGGTCCGGCGGGACTGTGGGTCCGTGACGGTGTAGCCGCCGTCCACGCGGTCCAGGGGGCGGCGGGGGCCGTGGCTGGGCAGCGTCGGCACGCCCGGTGCCGGGTGGGGGTAGGACAGGAGCAGGCCGTCCTCGGTGACGAAGACGACCCCCTCCGCGTCGATCTCCAGGCGCTGGTCCAGCGTGGAGGACCAGGACGGGCCGAACCAGCGGCCTAAGCGGTAGCCCGATTCCACGCGCCGGGTCAGCAGCAAGGGCAGTACGCCGGGGAGGGTGGCGTCAGTCTGCGGCAGGTACATCCTGCCGGTGGCGAGGTCGATGGGGTCGGTGCCGCCGCTGCAGACCGAGTCGTCGGTGCGGGAGGGCTGCTGAGGGTCCTCGTTCACCCTGCCCCGCGCGGAGTTCGCGGCCGCGCCCTCCGCGCCCTCTCGTTCGACCACCCCTTCCGTCGCCGAGCGCATCAAGCCCGCTTCCGCCGCGTCCCGGGCCAGGCCGACCTCCATGCCGGCGCCGTCGCCGAGGAGGAACTGGGGGAGCATGCGTCCGCCGAACTCGGCCGGATCCTTTCGGAACTCGGTCCACATGTTCTTCAGGGCGCGGTCGGGGTGCGAGGCGGTGGAGACCAGGCCGGTGAGCGTCATGCTGACGTTCTGCAGGTATGCGGCGGGGTGGGTGACGTTGTAGGGGTCGACGGGGTCCAGACCGCGGGCGAAGTCGATCAGGCCGGCCGTGCCCTTGACGACGCCCCCCAGGAAGTGGAGACCCTCGTTGTCGAAGGCGAGGTAGCCGTCCAAGCCGTCCTCTGTCACGCGGGTGAGCGGGGGCGGCTCGGCGGGGGCGTTGGCGAGGGCCTTCTCCACCGCCTTGGCGGCGCCTTCCGCCGAGGTGTTGCGCTGCCTGCGGGCCTCGTGGAGGAGTTCCCGGGCGCGCTCGATGTCGGCCGTACCCGGATCTTGGAACGTCCCGGGACGCGGACCGGGGTCGTCGCCCGACTTCACGGCCGCGTTGTAGGCGTCGACCTTCTTGTTGTAGGCGGCCGCCGCCTCCTCGGAGGCGTGGGTGCCCTTCTCGTACAGGTTGATCGCGTCCTGGGCCTGCTTCTGCGCCCAGGTGACGGTCTCGGCGTAGGCGTCCAGCGCCGTGGCGGCGGTCTGGCAGGCGTCCGCCGCGTGCAGCCATTTGACGGGGTGCATGGCGAACTTCTTGCGGAAGGCGTCGGCCGCCTCGCCCTGCCAGGACGAGGAGTCCAGCTTCCGCATGCCCTGGCCGACGTTGTCGAAGGCGGTGTGGAAGTCCCTCAGGTGCTTGGCGGAGGAGCGGATGTCCACCGGGGTGCCGTGGACGAGCTCGGAGGCCAGGTCGGTCTGGCCCAGCTGCTTCTCGCCCGGGGTCGCGCCGAGTTCGGAGCCGGCGTAGTCGCCCGCGAGCCTGACGACGTCGGCGTACTTGTGGGCGCCGACGTGGTCCAGGACGTCACCGGTGAGATCGGCGCCCTTCTCGATGCCCTTGCCGACGAGCTTCTTGCCGGAGTCGTAGAGGTGCTCGCCCTCGCCCAGGATGGCGTTGCTGAGGTCCCCGATCCCCATCAGCCCTCACCGCCCTGCTGCCCGGCGGCCTTGGCCCGGGCTTCGGGAGAGGGACCGAGCGCCTCGTCCAGGTACTTGTTGTACTCGGCGTCCGAGACACCGCCGGGCCTCAGGCCCAGGTTGCCCGCGGCCTGCGAGGTCATGAAGTCGCGTGCGGCGTCGTCCCAGCCCTGCTTGCTGTTCGCGTAGGCCTGGTCGAAGGACTCCTTGCTGTAGTCCGGGTGCGCGTAGGCGTCCGCGGTGCTGTTCGCCCACTGGCCCCAGCTCATCTTCTCGACGTCGGCCTCGGAGGCGTACGGGTTGCCCACCAGCGAGTTCGCGCCGACCCTCAGGGTGCCGCCGACGTACTGGTCCGTCTCGTACAGCGTGCCCGCGGCGAGACCCACGCGATCCGCGAAGGCGTTGCCCTCCGCGACCAGCGAGCGCACGCCCCACTCCCAGCGCTCGCAGAACGACTTGAACTTGTCCGTCAGGCCCTCGTGGCCCAGCTGCATCCCGGACAGTTCCAGGTTCGAGAAGCCGCGGCCCGCTCCGGCCAGGCTGTCGACGCCCACGTCCTTCAAGTCGTCGAGCGTCTGGGTGATGCCCTGCGCGATCAGGTCCAGCCCCGCGGTCTTGATGTCCTTGCCCTCGGCCCCGCTCATCGCGGCAACTCCCCGTTCGTCTCCTCGACGGCCCGGTCGACGGCCGCCGCATCCGGCACGATCCCCATCACCGGCGGGAACAGCACGCCCTCGCCCTCGGTCCCCACATCGAGGGCCACCCCGCACGGCACCCCGACAGCCGGTACGCCCGCGTCCAGCAGGCGCCCTCCCAGCCACCTCTGATACGCCCACTCGCGGTCGCCCTCACCCCGCGCGAGCGCGAAACGGGCCAGCGCCGACTCGTTCGAGAAGGCGTAGATCCAGCGGATGCCGCCGTGGTCGGCCGTCAAGGGAGCGTCGTCCTCGTCGGTCGGCACCAGCACCGGCGTACGGCGAAACTCTCCCAGCAGAGCGGCGAATTCTCGGCGCCTGCGCCGGATCTCCTCGGCTTCCGGTCGGGGGGCCTGGGCTGAGGGTTGCGAATGCCTGGGCGAAGACGAGGCGTCGTCGGCGTCCGGTGCGGGCGTCCGAGTGTGCTCAGGAACCGCCATGTCCGCGTACTCGGAGAGCCGTGACCTGTGTGAACGCCCCGCCGTCTCGGCGTCACCCCCGTGATCTGCCATGCGCAGGATCATCACACCCGCGCATTCCGGATCGCAACGCGGTGCCGCGGCCACCGATCGGGTCCGGCCGTATTCCGCCCCCCGCGTGCGAGACGCCGGTCGCCGTTACCCGAAGGCCGCCCCCAGTTGCGCCGTGATCCTTGCCAGGGCCTTGTCGGCCGGGTGTTGTTTGATGAGGCCCTCGCGGCCTGCGGCGCGGAGTTCGACCGTTGCCGTGCCTTCGGGGGTGGCGGTGACGACGGCTGTGACGACGGCGGGGTTCAGGCCGCCGAGTCCGACGCCGAGGATCGCTCGTACGGCGATGCCTCCGTCGTCGCGTGGTTCCGTCGCTGTCAGGTGTCCTGTGCCGGCCAGCGTGGCGTGGACCAGGTGGGACGCCGCCGTCACCGGTCCGGGGAGCTGCACGGTCGTCGTACTGACGTCCTTCTTCGTCCACTTGAAGCCTCGCGCGGCGCCCCGCGCACCGCCCCGCGCGCCGGCTCCGCCCAGTCCGTGGACTCCGGTGGCCGCTCCCGCGGCGGCGGCGCCCAGCGAGCCGCCTCTCGCGCCGAGTTGCGTCATCGCGGCGAGCAGAAGCTCGTCCTCTCCGGCCTCGTCGAACATGCCCGTCTCCCTCAGTTCGCCCGCTCGGCGGCGCTGCGCTCCACGCAGAACTCGTTGCCCTCGGGGTCGTACAGGGTCACCCATCCGGTTCCGTCGGGCCTTCGGTGGTCGCCCTGGAGGGTCGCGCCGAGCGAGAGTAGGCGCTCGACCTCCTCGTCGCGGGTGCGGTCCTGGGGCTGGAGGTCCAGGTGCACGCGGTTCTTCACGGTCTTGCGGTCGTCGACCCTGATGAACAGCAGGGTGGCCGCACCGGCCGTCACCAGGGCTTCCGGGTCTCCGGGAAAGTCGTCATCGGCGAGCGAGCCGTCCAGGGCCCGGGCCCAGAAGCCGGCCAGGGCGTAGGGATCGGCGGCGTCGACGGTGATGTGGCGGATCAGCGAACTCATGGCCGCACCCGATCACGAATGATCCCGGCCGTCCAGAGTCGGCGACTTCGGCGACATCGGACGCCGAGTCCCCACGCGCGGCAGCGCCCGGAGCCTGGGTGGCTCCGGGCGCAGGGGGCTGGGGGAGTCAGGTCACGGGAGGGCGTGGACGTGCGCGCCGACCGGGTTCGACCACGCGTTGCCGGAGGACGCGTCCCAGTTCGTGGACCAGGTCATCGCGCCGCGCAGGTCGGGGTAGGTCCTGGACGGCTTGAAGGCGCCGCAGTTGGTGCCGGCCGTGAGGCAGTCCAGGGCGTTGTTCACCACGGTGGGGGAGACGTAGCCGCTGCCCGCCGCGCTGGGGGAGGCCGGGAGGCCGAGGCCCACCTGGGACGGGGAGAGGCCGCCCTGGAGCTGGATGCAGGCGAGGGCCGTCAGGAAGTCCACCGAGCCCTGGCTGTAGACCTTGCCGTCGCAGCCCAGCATGGAACCGCTGTTGTAATACTGCATGTTGACGACCGTGAGGATGTCCTTGATGTTCAGGGCCGTCTGGAAGTAGGAGTTGGACGTCGACTGCATGTCGATCGTCTGCGGGGCCATCGTGATGACCAGGGACGAGCCCGCCTTCGCCGACAGGGCGCGCAGCGCCTGCGTCATGTACGTCGCGTTGAGGCCGTTCTCCAGGTCGATGTCGACGCCGTCGAAGCCGTACGTCTGCATGAGGGAGTAGACGGAGTCCGCGAAGTTCGTCGCCGAGGCCGAGTCGTTGATCGACACCGTGCCGTTCTGGCCGCCGATCGAGACGACGACCTTCTTGCCGGCCGCCTGCTTGGCCTTGATGTCGGCCTTGAACTGGTCGGCCGTGTAGCCGCCGAGGCCGGCCGAGTCCAGGTTGAACGTCACCGCGCCCGGAGTCGACGTCGCGTCGGCGAAGGCCACCGCGATGATGTCGTACGACGAGGGGACGTCGGACAGCTTCTGGACGGTCGCGCCGTTGTTGAAGTTCTGCCAGTAGCCGGTCACCGCGTGCTTGGGCAGCGCGCCGCCACCGCCACCGCCCCCGCCGCCGGACGCGGCCGTCGTCGCGGTCACCGTCGCCGACTTCGCCGACTCGCCCGCCGAGTTCGTCGCCGTCACCTGGAAGGTGTACGAGGTCGAGGCGGACAGGCCGGTCACCGTCGCCGAGGTGCCCGTCACCGCCGTGACCTTGCCGCCGTCGCGGTAGACGTTGTAGCCCGTCGCGCCCGACACCGGTGACCAGGTCAGGGACGCGGAGGAGGACGTCGTGCCGGAGACCGTCAGACCGGTCGGGGCGGCCGGGACGGTGGGTGCCGGGTCGCCGCCGCCTCCGCCGTCGGGGCCGTAGACCGAGACGTCGTCGGCGTAGTAGGCAGCCTGCCCGTACCACCCGTGCGTGTAGACCGTGACGGAGGTCGTTGACGCGCCCGTGGTGAAGGTCGTCGAGAGCTGCTTCCAGGACGTCGTGTCGGGTGTCCAGGTCGAGACGTCCGTCGTGCCCGTGCCCGTGACGCCCAGGAAGGAGTAGCCGCCCTGCACCCACGCGCTCAGCGTGTACGTCGAGTTGGGCTTGACCGCGACCGACTGGGTGCACTGGGCGTTGTCCTGGCCGGCCGGGGTTCCCTTCAGGGCCGAGGAGCCGGAGTGGACGGGGGAGGAGACCGTGGAGCCGCTGCCCGCCGTGCACGTCCAGCCGGACAGGCCGGACTCGAAGCCCGCGTTCCTCACGTTGTTGACGTCCGCCGCGGACGCGGGGGAGGCGGCCGCGAGGCCCGCGACCGACAGGGCGAGGGCGATCGCGGCGGACCATGACGCCAGCCGGCGTCCGCGGGGTCTGGGTATGCCTGGTACGCGGTCCACTGGGACCTCCGGTGGGGAGTCGAGGGGGAGAGGGGGTGAGGAACGGTGGCCACCGCTGACCCCACAAGTTGGTCCAGACCAATCCCGGTGTCAAGAGGTCCAGACCAAAACCGTCTCCGCTCGTCCGCGCAACCTGTCCGGTTTTGGCGGGAGTTGCGCCAAGAGAGTTCCACGCGAGCTTCACAAACGCTGTTCTCCGGTCATTCGGCCGTGGTTACAGTGCTCAGGTAGTCACGCAGTGAAGTCGTCCTGGCGCATGGGAGTGACAGTGCACCGGGCCGGCGGGTGGGAAGAGCGGGGAGCTGCGCGTGCCAACTGCCATTGCCGTGACCAGTGCCGACATGGCGCTGCCGCCACAGGACGAACGCACCATGCCCGCCGTCGTGCTGAGCGACCTCGACCGGCGGCCGCTCGACCACGCGCTGACCGAGCTGCACGCTCTCATCGAGCAGTACGGCTATGTCGTCGTCGTGTGCTCGCAGGCCACCCCGGACTCCGTCGTACGGCGGCTGTACACCCTGCGCTCCCTGCTGGAGAGCGACCGCGTCGCCCTCTTCCGGCCCGAACTGCCGCCCCTCGGGATCGCCGTGCTCGCCCGGCAGCTGCGGCAGCTGGCCTCCTGCGATCTCAGCCCGGGCGTGCTCGCCTCCGCCGGGCGGCTGCTCACCCACTACATCCACGCCGGCGCCGTCCTCGGCTCCGTCGCCAAGCTGGACCGGGTGCCGGTCGGGCTGAAGGCGCACGCCAAGTCGTGGGTGCCCGGCAGCCAGTTCGCCGTGCTCGCCCACCCCGAGCCCCAGCTCGTCAGGGTCGCCCCCGGCGCCACCCTCAAGGGACCCGAGTTCAGCACCTGGATGCTGGTCGCCAAGGGCCAGCTGCAGAGCGAATGGGCCGGCGGCCTCGCCTCCGAGTGGAGCGTGGACGGGCTGCACGAGGCCGCGCTGCCCGCCGAGTCCCCGGTGTGGTGGGGAACCGGCCGGATGGTCGAGTTCTGCACCTACCTCGCCGACCTGTCGGTCCTCTACCAACTGGTCGCCTCCGTACGGCAGACCAGCTGTCACTGGTGCGGCCTGGACGTCATCGGCGACCGCTGTGTCTTCTGCTCCGCCACCCCGCCCGTCCACGAGCCGCCCGCGCCCCGCGCCCTGGAACAGCGAACGCCCGCCTGACCGGCCCGACAACCGCACAGTCACATCCCGCACGACCGATTCCCCCAATGAGGTTGCACGGTTCATGAACTCCCGTCAGCGCCGCGGCGTGATACTCCTGATCCTGTCGGTCCTGTGCGCTCTCGGCGCGTTCGCCGGCGTGCTCTCCGTCGTCCACGACGTGAACTCCAAGGTCGGACCCGAGGTCACCGCCTACCGCGTCCGGTCCGACGTGACGCCGTACACCACCCTGGACGCCGGGCAGTTCGAGAAGGTGGAGATGCCGAGGCGCTGGCTGTCCGGCACCGCCGTCACCGACCTCCACCAGATCCAGGGCAAGATCGCCGTGACCACGCTGCGCGCCGGCTCCCTGCTCCAGACCGACATGATCGTCGACCAGCCCGCCCTCCAGGCCGGTCAGCAGGAGGTCGCCATCATGATCGACGCGGCGACCGGTGTGGCGGGCAAGATCACCCCGGGCTCGCGCGTCAACGTGTACGCCACCTTCCAGGGCAAGAAGGAGGGCGACCCGGACCAGTCGAAGATCATCGTCACCAACGCCCGGGTCCTCGACGTCGGCCGGATCACCGCCCTCGACCCCGACAACAGCAAGAACCAGCAGCAGCCCAGCGAGGCCGTCCCCATCACCTTCGCGCTGTCCACCCTCGACGCCCAGCGCATCACCTACGCCGAGTCCTTCGCCCAGCGCGTCCGGCTCGCACTGGTGGCACCCGGCAGCGAGACCAGCGTCCCCGACCGGGACCGCACCTACGAACTCGCGACGGACAAGTGAGAGGCGGCCATGCCCACCAGGATCCTCCCGGCCGGCGCGGACCCGGACGCCGTCCGCTCCCTCACCACCCTGCTCAGCCAGCTCCCCGACGCCGAACCGCAGCCACCCGTCGGTGACTCCACCCAGCTGGTCGACGGCCTCGCCCGGCTCGCCGCCGAGTCCGTGGACGAACTGCCCGAAGTGGTCGTCGTGCACGAACGCATCGGGCCGGTCCCGGCCCTGGAACTGATCCGCGAGATCGCCCTGCGCTTCCCGGCCGTCGGCGTCATCCTCGTCACCACCGACGCGAGCCCCGGCCTGTTCGCCGCCGCCATGGACTCCGGCGCCCGCGGCCTGGTCCCGCTCCCGCTGTCGTACGAGGAACTCGCCAGCCGCGTCCAGGCCGTCGCCCAGTGGTCGACGGGCGTACGACGCCACCTCGGGCACGGCGCCGACGTGTTCGGCGGAGCCGGCGGCACGGTCGTCACGGTCAGCGGCGCCAAGGGAGGTGTGGGCGCCACCCTGGCGGCGGTCCAGCTCTCCCTCGCCGCGCAGGCCTCCGGGCGCCCCACCGCCCTGGTCGACCTCGACCTGCAGACCGGCGACGTCGCCTCCTACCTGGACATCCAGTTCCGCCGGTCCGTGGCCGACCTCGCCGCCATCACCGACATCTCGCCCCGTGTCCTCGCCGACGCCGTCTTCCGCCACGACACCGGGCTCGCCCTGCTGCTCGCGCCCGGCGAGGGCGAACGCGGCGAGGAGGTCACCGACCGCGCGGCCCGCCAGATCATCAGCGCCCTGCGTTCCCGCTACGAGGTGGTCGTGGTGGACTGCGGCGCCCAGCTGAGCGGGGCCGGCGCGGCGGCGGTGGAGATGGCCGACACCGCGCTCCTCGTCACCACCCCGGACGCCATCGCCGTACGCGCCGCCAAACGGACCGTACGGATGTGGGACCGGCTGCAGATCCGCAAGGCCGAGGAGACGACGGTGGTCGTCAACCGGCACACGCGTAGCACGGAGATCCAGCCCGCGCTGGTGCAGCGCATCACCGGCACGGCGCTCGCGCGTACGGCCGTTCCCGCCAACTTCAAGGAGCTGCAGGCCGTCGTGGACGCCGGGAGGCTGCACGAACTCGACAGCAGGAGCGCGGTGAAGCAGGCCCTGTGGGGGCTCGCGGGAGAGCTGGGGCTGGTCAGGGCGCCGGCCGAGGGCTCCCACCGCGGGAACGGACGGGGCCCCACCGGATTCCGGCGGCGGAAGGAGTGAGCGGCCCATGAAACGGGGTGACGATCGCGGCCAGGTCAGCATCGAGTTCCTGGGGATGACTCCGCTGATCATTCTGACGCTGGTGCTCGTGTGGCAGGCAGTGCTCGTGGGGTACACCTTCACGCTCGCCGGGAATGCTGCGGACGAGGCGGTGCGGGCGGGGACGGCGGCACCGCGAGGGGGCGCGCGTCAGGCGGCGTGCGCGGCGGCGGGGATCAAGGACCTGTCGAAGGCATGGAGGGGGAGTGCCAAGGTGACATGCAACTCGAGCGGCTATGTCACGGCCGTCGTCACGCTGCACGTCCCCGTCCTCTTCCCCGGGCTGATCGACTTCCCGGCCCCGGTGACCGGCCACGCCGGCGCCGTCGAGGAGGTGAAGCGCTGAGATGCCGTACCGGCGCGAAGGACGCGACGCGGGCCAAGTCGCCATCGAGTACCTCGGGTTCATCCCGATCCTGCTGATCGTCGCCATGGCGGGCATCCAGATCGGGGCGGTCGCCTATGCCGCCGAACAGGCCGGCACGGCCGCTCGCGCGGGGGCGCGGGCGGCGTCCTTGGGGCAGGACCCGCGGCAGGCGTGCGCGCAGGCGGTCAGCGGCGGACTCTCCGTGTCGTGCGGCCGCAGCGGCGGCGGCGCCGGCTCGGTCGCCGTCACCGCCACCGTGGCCGTCCCCCAGATCGTCCCCGGCTGGCACTTCGACCCCGCCCGGAAGACCGCCACCATGCCGCTCGACCACTGACCGAGGAGCTGGGGACCCATGAGCCTGCGGGCACGCATCAGCACTCCGGAGGAGCACGGCAGCCGGGGCGAGGACGGGCATCTGGTCGCCTCCTACCGGGCCAAACTGCTGGAGGAGATCGACCTCGCGGAGATGAGTTCGCTGGCCGCCGCCGAGCGCCGGGCGCGGCTGGAGCGGGTGCTCGGGCACATCATCAGCCGCGAGGGCCCGGTGCTGTCGACGGTGGAGCGTTCCCAGCTGATCCGCCGGGTGGTGGACGAGGCGCTGGGCCTCGGCATCCTGGAACCCCTCCTCGAGGACGCGTCGATCACCGAGATCATGGTGAACGGCCCGGACGCGATCTTCGTCGAGCGCGGCGGACGGGTCGAGCAGCTGCCGCTCCGCTTCGTCTCCGCCGACCAGCTGATGCAGACGATCGAGCGGATCGTGTCGACCGTCAACCGGCGGGTGGACGAGTCGAACCCGATGGTGGACGCCCGACTCCCCTCCGGCGAGCGCGTCAACGTCATCATCCCGCCGCTGTCGCTGACCGGCCCCATCCTCACCATCCGCCGCTTCCCGCGCTCCTTCACCCTCCAGGAGCTGATCGCGTTCGGGTCGCTCGACGAGCACATGGTGTACCTGCTGGCGGGCCTGGTGCAGGCCAAGTTCAACGTCATCGTCTCGGGGGCGACCGGCACCGGGAAGACGACGCTGCTCAACGCGCTCTCCGGGCTGATCCCGCCGCACGAGCGCATCATCACCATCGAGGACTCCGCCGAACTCCAGCTCCAGCAGAGCCATGTGGTCCGGCTGGAGTCACGCCCGCCGAACGTCGAGGGCAAGGGCCAGGTCACCATCAGGGACCTGGTCCGCAACTCGCTGCGGATGCGCCCCGACCGGATCGTGGTCGGCGAGGTCCGCGGCGGCGAGTCCCTCGACATGCTCCAGGCCATGTCCACGGGCCACGACGGCTCCCTCGCCACCGTCCACGCCAACAGCGCCGAGGACGCCCTCACCCGGCTCCAGACCCTGGCCTCCATGTCGGACGTGGAAGTGCCCTTCGTGGCCCTGCACGACCAGATCAACAGCGCGGTCGACGTCCTCGTCCAGCTCACCCGGTTCGCCGACGGCGCCCGCCGCATCACCGAGATCGCGCTGCTGGACAGCCACGGCGGGGAGCCGTACCGGCTGGCGACCGTGGCCCGCTTCGACGCACAGCCCATGACACCGGACGGCCGCGTGTACGGCTCCTTCCAGTACTTCCCCCTGCCACGCCGTACCGCCGACCGCCTCTACATGGCGAGCCAGCCCGTCCCGCAGGCCTTCGGCGTCGCCCGCTCCGCGGACCAGCTCGCCACCCGAGAAGCCAGGTAGGCCATGGAACTCCACACCCTCGTCCAGCTGACCACCGGCGTCGCCCTGCTGACGTGCGTCCTGGCCGTCGCCGGCGTGCACACCTACGCCTCGGGCCGGGCTCAGCGCGCCGCCCTCGTCGACCGCCTCTCGCACGCCGGCGCGCTCCCGGCGGCCGGCCGCAGGCGCCGCTTCCGCGACCTCGACCGGCGGCTGCGCCGAACCCGCCTCGGCCGCCGGCTCGAACTCCGCCTGGCGGCGACCGGGCTGGACGTCACACCGGGCGAGTTCTTCGTCTACATGCTCGCCGCGGTCGCCGCGCTGTGGCTGATGGGCCAGGCCACCCTCGCCCCCTTCTTCGGGCCCCTGGCCGGCCTGCTCGGCGTCTGGGCGGCGGTGCAGTTCCTCAACTGGCAGCGCCAGAAACGCATCGAGCGCTTCATCAACCAGCTCCCCGAACTCGCCCGCATCCTGGCCAACGCCACCCAGGCCGGACTCGCCCTGCGCACCGCGATCGGCATGGCGGCGGAGGAGCTGGAGGCCCCGGCCGGCGAGGAACTGGCCCGGGTCGCCGACCAGCTGGCCATCGGCCACTCCCTGGACGACGCGCTCGGCGAACTGGCCGACCGGCTCCCCTCCCGCGAACTGGTGGTGCTCGTCACCACCCTCGTCCTGTCCAACCGGGCGGGCGGTCAGGTCGTCAGCGCGCTGCGCAACCTCACCGAGACGCTGGAGGAACGCAAGGAGACCCGGCGCGAGATCCGCACCCAGCTCTCCCAGGTGACCATGACGTCGTACGCCGTCCCCGTCCTCGGCATCGGCGCGCTGTTCCTGATGAACGGCGTCAAGGACGGCGCGCTGGCCCGGATGACCGGCTCCCCGGTCGGCCAGGCATGCGTGGTCATCGCGTTCGCCATGTACGCCGTCGGTTTCGTCCTCATCCGGCGCCTCAGCCGGATCGACGTGTGAGGAGGGCTCGGACTCCATGGCATTCCTGCTGTCACTGCTGATGGGCGCCGGCGTCTGGGGCGCCTTCACCGGCATCCGCATGTACCGCGCGGACGCCAGGCTCCCCGGCGACCTCGCCGTCGCCCTGGAGGTCGGCGCCACCCGCACCGGCGCGGTGGGCTCCGTCATCGACCGCATGGGCATGCGCTACGCCCCGGCGGTGCTGCGGCTGATGGGCCCCCGCCTGGTGGCCAAGTACCGCCGCAGGATCGACCTCGCGGGCAACCCCGGGGGCCTGACCATCGACCGCTACGCGGCCCGCCGCGCGGTCTACGGCGCGCTGGGCGCGGTCGGCTTCCTGGTGTTCCTGCTGCGCGGCCAGTGGTTCGTGGCCCTGCTCCTGCTGCTCTTCGGGGCGTTCTGGACGGAGGTCGGCATCTGGTCGGCGATCCGGGTGCGCAGGGACGTCATCGAGCGCACCCTGCCCGACTTCCTGGACGTGCTCGCGGTGGTGGTCAGCGCGGGGCTCGGCTTCCGCCAGGCCCTGGACCGGGTCGCCTCCCGCTACGAGGGTCCGTGGGCCGACGAACTCCGCATCACCCTGCGCCAGATGGACCTCGGCATGAGCCGCCGCCAGGCCTTCGCGGAACTGCGCCGGCGCAACGACTCCGAGCAGGTGGCCATGTTCGTCACCGCGTTGCAGCAGGGGGAGGAGCTGGGCGCGCCCATCGTGGACACCCTGGTCTCGCTGGCCAAGGACATGCGGCGCACCGACGCGCAGAACGCCCGCCGCAAGGCCGCCCGCGCGGTGCCCAAGGCCACGCTGATGATCACCACCTTCATGGTCCCGGCCACCATGCTCCTCCTCGGCGCGGGCCTGCTGCTCGGCTCCGGCGTCGACTTCGGCTCCCTCACGGGGAAGTGAGACGACCGTGACGGCGACGGGTCTGACAGGCGCCGGGGGCGCGCCGGAGACGTCGTTCACCACCCGCCTCACGCGCCGCCTGAGGGCGGGGGCGGCCGGGGTGTCCGGGGCGGCGGGGACGCTCGCGGGCAGGCTCGGGCGTGGTTCGGAGGTGCGTGGGGAGTCTGAGGACGAGGGCTCGTCCACGGCTCGGTTCGGGTGGCGTTCGGGGGCGGGGGTGGGTGGGGAGTCCGAGGCCGAGGGGTCGTCCACCGTTCGGTTCGGGTGGCGTTCGGGGCCGGGGTCGGGCGGGATGTCGCGAGTCCCGGCGTCGTTCGTCGCTCGGTTCGATCGCCTCGCTCGGTTCGCTCGGTTCACGCGGCGCTCCGAGGCGGGGCTCGGGGAGGCGTCGCGGGCCGAGGAGTCCGAGAGGATCCAGGTCCGGGCGTTGCAGGCGATGTGCCGGCAGGTGTTCGGCTTCCGCCTGGCCATGATCGTCCTGGCCGCGCCGGCCGCACTGCTCAACGCCGCCCCCGGCCTGGGCGCCCGCCTGGTCGGCGCGGCCGTGGTCGTCACCTTCATGGTGTCGTACGTCCTCTTCCGCGACTGGGAACGCTTCGGCCCGCTCCTCCTGCGCCACCCCAGCCTCCTCGCCGCCGACACCCTCTTCGGCTCCCTCCTCCTCGTCTCGGCGGGCCCGGACACCACCCTCGCCTACGTCAGCGTCTGCACCCCGCTCCTGGCCGGCCTGGTCTACGGCTGGCGGGGCGCGGCCTGCTTCGCCTCCCTGCAGTCCCTGATCCTGCTCCTCGTCCACGCCACCCTGAAGGCCGACCGGCACGCCCCCGTGGCCGAGGCCCTCCTCCTGCCCGGCCTGTGCGTCATCTCCGGCGCCATGGGCTCGACCCTGCGCAACCTGATGCTCCGCTTCGGCGCCGCCACCCAGGCCCTGACGGCGGTCCAGGCCCGCCTCGCCGCCGCGGAGGCGGTGAGCGCGGAACGCGCCCGGCTGGCGCGCGAGATGCACGACTCCGTGGCCAAGACCCTGTACGGCGTGGCCCTCGCGGCGGACGGCCTGGCGGCCACCGCGTCGGCCGCCGCCCCCGATCCGGCCCGCATCCGGGAACAGGCGGAACTGGTCTCCCGCTCGGCCCGCAGAGCGGCGGCGGAGTCACGGGAACTGCTGACGGACCTACGGCGCGAGCACCCGGAGGCGTCGACGTTCTGGGGCGAACTGACCGCGCAGGCGGCCGGCTTCGCCGCCCGCACCGGCCTGCCGGTGACGTGCCGGGGGCCGGACGCCCCGGCGGATCTCCCCCCGCTGCCCTCCGCGCCGGCCCGCCACCTCCTCTCCATCGCGACGGAGGCGCTGGAGAACGCCCACCGCCACGCCTTCGCGACCCATGTGGACGTACGGGCCGCCGTCCACGGCAACCTGCTCCGCCTCACCATCCACGACGACGGCCGCGGCCTCCCGCCCGGCACCACGCTCGAACAGCTTCGCAGTTCCGGTCACTTCGGCCTGCTCGGCATGGTCGAACGGGCCGCACAGGCCGGCGCCCGCATCCGCGTCGGACGCGGCGGCCACGAACGCGGCACGGAGGTGCGGGTGGAACTCCCGCTGCCGGTCCCGGCCGATTCGGCGCCATCCCCCCGGGAAGCCTGAAGGAGGCACACCGATGCAGCACGCGCACCCCCGGCCGGACTTCCCTCCGCCGGCGCCCGCCGCCCCGCCCCTGAGGCTGTTGGTGGCCGACGACAACCCCGTGGTCCGTGCGGGCCTGACCGCGCTCCTGTCGGGCCGCGAGGACACCACCGTGGTGGCGGAGGCGACGGACGGCCGCGAGGCGTACGAGGCCGCTCTGCGGCACCGTCCGGACGTCATCCTCCTCGACGTCCGCATGCCCGGCGTCGACGGAATCTCGGCATTGCCGCACCTGGTGCGGCTGGCCCCGGTCATGATGCTCACCTACAGCCACGAGACGGAGACCGTGCGGGAGGCGCTGCGGCTGGGGGCGGGGGGATACCTGGTGCACGGCGAGTTCACCACCGAGCAGTTGGTGAGAGCGGTACGGGACGTCCGGGAGGGCCGGCCGCATGTGACGCCGGGGGCGGCACGGGCGTTGCTGACGGAGCTGCGGGGCGGTGCACCTGCATACGACGAGAGTCAACTCGCCCCGGTTTCCGGTGGAAATCTCGCCCAATCTCCTTCACAACTGCAATCCCCTGTGGGACAGTCGTTCCGGTCGCGGTTCCGGCTGAGTACGAGGGAGGCGGAGATCATGGACCTCATCGCGTCCGGCATGACCAACCAGCAGATCGCCGCCGCCTGCTTCATCACCGAGAAGACGGTCAAGAACCACATCAACCGCATCTTCGCCAAGCTCCACACCACGACGAGGTCCCAGGCCGCCGCGAAATGGCTGGGGGTGGCCTGAGATGGCGGCCCGGGGGAGCGGCAAGGGGCGTGCGTGGGCCTGGGGTTGGGCCCTGGGGCCCTGGGGGGAGGCGAGCCCCCGGTCGTACGTTGCCCGGATCGGAGGCGAAGCTGGAGGGGAAAACCGTGAGCAAATGGTTCAACACCACGGTCGCGTATCTGCAGACCCGCGCTGCCCGCGACGACAGGGGACAGACCGCGGTGGAGTACCTGGGCATCATCGCGGTGGTCGTGGCGATCGTGCTGGCCATCACGGGCACGAGCATCGGTCAGTCGATCTACGACGCGATCACGAACAAGATCGCCCAAGTCACCGGCGGCTGATCCCGCCGCACGGCGACGCAGGGCAGGCCTTCCCCATCTACATCACGGTGGTGGCGGGTCTGCTCTTTCTTGCGTTCGCCTACCTCGCGGTCGGCCAGGCCGCGGTGAACAGGAGCGGTGCGCAGACGGCGGCGGACGCGGCGGCCCTGGCTGCCGCTCAGAAGACCCGCGACCAGCTCGCGACCCTGTGGGTGGAGAACGTGAGCGACCCGACCAAGTGGCTGGGCATCTTCCACGGAGACGGGGGCGACAACTTCTGCGCACGGGCCGGCGACCTCGCCACACTGAACGACGCGACGGCGCAGTGCACGTTCCAGCCACCGCTGAGCTATGACGTCAAGGTCAGGACGCTCAAGCCCGTGGGCGACTCCGTCGTGCCCGGCACCGAGAACGTGCACTCGACGGCGCACGCCATCGCTGTGATCGAACCGCTCTGCACCTTCCCGCCGCCCGGGGAGAGCGCCGGGAAGGGCGACCTGCCCGAACTCACGTGCAGGGACGACAAGGGCAACAAGGTCTGGCATCCGAAGCCGGGCGACCCCACGGGGCTGCCGAAGCCCCAAGACCTCTTCGACGTCCACCTTGCCGGACAACCGATCGACGAATGACGAAGGAAGCGGAGCGATGAGCATGCGGTTCACTGCGAAGGCCCGCAGGGGGTTGGTCGTACTGGCCGTTGCGGCGGGTCTGGCCGTCGGGGTGGCCGGCTGCGGTGGGGGCGGCGGCGACGACAAGAAGCCGGACAGTTCCGCATCCGCCTCGCGGACGAGCGGCTCCGACCCGAGCACCCAGGAGGGACAATCGGGGCAGCCGCTGGCCGAGTTGAAGGGTTCCGGCGGCCTGCTGCTCCAGATCGCCTCCGCGCAACGCGATTCGGGCGGCTTCGTGACCGTCAACGGCACGCTGAAGAACGACGGCGCCCAGACGGTCGTGATCCCCTCCGCCCTGAGCGGCAACGAGACCGAGATCATCAAGAACGGCAGGTCGCTGGGCGGCGCCACCCTGGTCGATCCGCAGGGCAAGAAGCGGTACTACGTGCTGCGGGACACGGAGGGCCGTCCGCTGACGACCACCGGCTTCTCCACCATCAAGGCCGGTGACAGCCTGGCGGTCTTCATGCAGTTCCCGGCGCCGCCCGCGAACACGGCCAACGTGGAGTTCCAGCTGCCGACGTTCTCCTCCGCCACCATCAAGATCTCCGGGTGAGGCCGACGTGATCACCACCCGCCTCGCTCTCACCCTCACCGCCGCCCTCCTCCTCGCCGCCACCCCGGCCCACGCCGACGACACCGCCCCTCCCAGTCCCCCGGACACCGCCCCGTCCCCCGCCGCCCCGGTGAAGATCGATCCCACCGATCCGGATCTGAAGCTGCCCGAGGGGGCGACGCTCGCGGCGCCGAAGGTGCTGGACATCAAGTCGGTCGTGGAGGACCAGAGCGGGGACGAGCGGCGGGAGGACACCAACGCGGACGTGACCTTCGCGCTGCAGGCCGAGGTGCTGTTCAGCAAGGACAGCGCCAAGCTCGGCGGCGAGGCGAAGGCCCGTATCGCGACCATCGCCGACGAGATCAAGAAGCAGAACGCGACCCAGGTCCGCGTCTTCGGCTTCACCGACAACCTCGGCTCCTCCGCGCACGGCGACGTCCTGTCCAGGCAGCGCGCCAACGCCGTCCAGGCCGTCCTGGACCAGGACCTGAACGCCCCGAACATCACCTTCGAGGTCCGCGGCTACGGCGAGCAGTTCCCGATCGCCGACAACTCCACCGAGGAGGGGCGAAGGAAGAACCGGCGGGTCGAGGTGTCCTTCCCCCGCACTCAGGGGTGAGCCGTCCCGCCGTCGCCCACCTCGTACTCGAACCAGATCCGATGCGTGCCGTCCTCGTCGATCGCCAGGCCGCCGTTCCCGCGGATGCCGGCCAGCGCGCCCGTCCCGCTGCCCGGCACGATCACGAAGAAGTCGGCCTCCCTGCCCGCCCCGCGGCTGGTGCCGGAGTGGGCGAAGTTGAAGGTGCCGGCCCGGTCGCGCAGCGAGCCCTCGAAGGACTCCATGGCGACATACGTGCCGGTCGCGCTGTCCTGGTCGTACGCGGCGGTGAACAGCGTCGCCGACACCCCGGCGGTCTCCCCCTCGTACCGCTTGCGCATTGTGGCCACCCCGACCGGCACCGCCGTCTCGACCACCGGCTCCGGCACCCGTACCGACGCCGGGGTGAACTCCCCGACCATGAACGTTCCTGAAGCTCTCATGCCCGGATGCTAGGCCGCCCCACTGACAACGCCCCCGCGCCTTCTCAGTCCTGCGCCGTCTCCACCCGCACCCCCGCCGCCAGGCCCCACCGCGCCATGGCCCCGGCCTCCGCCTCCAGCACATGACGCGCCCGCACCCGGGGCAGGCCCATCCGGCCCGGCCGCATCGTGCGCACGGCCAGGACGGTCAGCCGGCGGTCCAGATAGGCGACGTCGATCGGCATCCGCATCCCGAAGGTGTGCACCCCGCTCGCCGGGGACAGCAGCATCGCCCCGTCCACCGAGTCCCGGCCCAGCAGCCCCTTCGTCCGGGCCCGGTAGGAGGCCGAGATCTCCAGGGGCACGCTGATCCCGGCCTCCGGGATCAGCAGCGTTCCCCGTCCGTCCCGCCACCGTCGGCGCCACCCCATGTCCCCTCCGTCTCCCGGGTCCGCTCCACCGGGCGCTGCCGACTGGCCCGGTCCGCAAACCCGTTGTCCTCCTCCGGTCCTCCCCACTAGGAAGGCCACCATGACCGGACTCGGTGTCGTCTTCCGCCCCCAGCTTCCTCCCGAGCGGCTCCGGGCGGTCGCCCGGCTCGCGGACGACGTGGGGCTGGAGGAACTGTGGCTGTGGGAGGACTGCTTCCTGGAGGGAGGTGTCTCGACGGCCGCCGCCGCGCTCGCCTGGACGCGGCGCGTGCGCGTGGGCGTCGGACTGCTGCCGGTGCCCCTCAGGAACGTGGCCGTCACCGCGATGGAGGCCGCGTCGCTGCACCGGATGTTCCCCGGCCGCGCGACCGTCGTCGTCGGGCACGGGGTGCAGGACTGGATGGGCCAGGTCGGCGCCCGCGCCGCCTCGCCCCTCACCCTGCTCGGCGAGCATCTCGACGCCCTGCGCGCCCTGTTGCGCGGCGAGAGGCTGACCGTCCGGGGGGGGTGCCCCTATGTCTTTGGTCAAGGTGGTCGGGTCGGTGTCGGGTGGGGTCTGGCAGTGTGGCTGTCGTGAGTGATGACGCGCCTGTTCG
>NZ_JBSGDB010000035.1:0-34406 GCF_053602155.1 Streptomyces sp. NPDC004561 | reverse complement strand
GTGCCGCGGGCATCAACGCCAGCGACTGCCGCCGCCGCACTGCTCTGCGTCGCCGGAAGCGCGTTCGTACTGGCCCGCAGGCGCCGCTGACCGCGGCGCGGGCCGCGAGTTCCCGGCCGGTTGCCGACGATCTCGTGTGCGGGAGTGCGTTCGTGCCGGCCCGCGGGCGCCGGTGACCCGGGGCGTGGGCCAGGAATCCCCCGCCCCGTCGGCGGCGTGGAATTCCCGCTCCGGCCGTGGCGATGGCGCGTCGCCGGAAGCGTGTTCGTGTCCGCCCGCAGCCGGCGCTGACCGAGGGCCGTCCGACCCGAACTCCCGCCTCGCGCCCCGCTCGATCCAGGGCCCGCGTATCCGGAATCCCCGTCCCGTCTGCGACGATCCCTGCGTGGACTACCCGAACGACCAGGCCCCCGGTGCCCCCGTCCGCTCCGGCATTCCCGAGCACGGGCGCATTCCCAAGTACTACGCGGTGAAGGCGCGGATCGCGGCACTGCTGGAGGAGCTGGGGGAGGACGGCGTCATCCCCACCGAGCGGGACCTCGCCGAGCGCTACGACGTCGCCCGCGAGACCGTGCGGCAGGCCGTGCGGGAACTGGTGCTGGAGGGGCGGCTGAGGCGGAAGGGGCGCGGGACCGTCGTCGCCGGGCCCAAGCTGGCCCAGCCGCTGTCCCTCGCGAGCTACACCGAGGGGGTGCGCCGGCAGGGCCGTACCCCCGGACGTACCCTCGTCACCCTCGACCGCTTCCCCTGCCCGCAGGCCCTGGCCGCCGAGACCGGGCTCACCCGGGGCGAACCCGTCTGGCACCTGGAGCGCGTGCTGCTCGCCGACGACGAGCGGGTCGGCCTGGAGAGCACGTACGTCGCCGTCGAGCGGGTGCCGGGCCTCGCCGGGGACTTCGATCCCGACTCCTCGTTCTACGGCTACCTCGAGGCCCAGGGCATCGTCTTCGGCGACGCCGACGAGCGGATCGAGACCGTGCTGGCCACCCCGCGCGAGGCCCTGCTCATCGGCACCCCGCCCGCGCTGCCCATGCTGCTGATCCACCGGGTGTCCCGGGACGCGCAGGGGCGCCCGCTGGAGCGGGTGCGGTCGCTGTACCGGGGGGACCGGTTCTCCTTCACCACCCATCTGCGCGGCTGAAAAACAAGCCCTCCGACGTCCGCTCCTATGTAACGTAATGATAACGGGTCTAGCCCAAACGTGATGGGTCGTTCACGCTCTCGTGGTGAGCCGGATGTCTCCGGTTACCGAATCCCGAGGAGCGTTGCCGTCGTGAGAGTGACAGTCGTCGGAGCCGGCGTGGTGGGCACCATGCACGCCTGGCAGGCAGTGGAACGTGGCCATCAGGTCGTCCAGATCGAACGCGAGGCCGAGGCGCGCGGCGCCTCGCTGCGCAACTTCGGGCAGATCTGGGTCAGCGGGCGCGCCGGTGGTGAAGAGCTGGAGACCGCGCTGCGGGCGCGGGAGCTGTGGGAGGGCGTCGGCGCACGCGTGCCGGGGCTCGGGTTCCGGGCCAACGGGTCCCTGACCCCCGTCCGCGGCCCCCTCGAACTCGCCGTCGCCGAGGCCGCGGTCGCCCGCCCGGACGCCGCCGCCCGCGGCCACAAGCTGCTCACCCCGGGCGAGGCCCGCGCCCTCAACCCCGCCCTGCGCGGCGACTTCACCGCCGCCCTGTACTGCGAGCGGGACGCGGCCGTGGAGCCCCGTACCGCCCAGCTCGCCCTGCGCGAGGAACTGCTGAAGTCCCCCGACTACACCTTCCTGCCGGGACGGGAGGTGCGGGAGGTGACCGGCGCCGGGACGGTCCGGGACGACCACGGGGACGTGCACCACGCCGACGTCGTCGTGCTCTGCACCGGCGCCTGGCTCGGCGGACTGGTCCGGGAACTCGCCGGGCCGGACCTGCCCGTGCGGCGCGTCCGGCTGCAGATGATGCAGACCGACCCGCTCGGCGAGCCGCTGACCACGTCGGTCGCCGACGCCGACAGCTTCCGCTACTACCCCGCCTACGACTCCCCGGCGCTCGGCGAGCTCAACGCCCGGCAGCCGCAGCCGCGGACCGCCGCGGACCACCGCATGCAGCTGCTCATGGTGCAGCGCGCCGACGGCGGCCTGACCATCGGCGACACCCACGAGTACGAGCACCCCTTCGCCTTCGACACGGTCGAGGAGCCGTACGAGCACCTCACCGGCGTCGTCGAGTCCCTGCTCGGCCGGCCGCTGCCGCGTGTCCGGCGCCGCTGGGCGGGGGTGTACGCGCAGTGCACCGAACCCGGCCGGGTGGTGCACCGGCAGCAGGTGCACGAGGGGGTGTGGCTGGTCACCGGGCCCGGCGGGCGCGGCATGACCTGCTCCCCCGCGATAGCCGAGACCACCGCGAACGAACTGGGCTGGTGACCGATCCCATGACCGCACAGACCACCGACATCCGTCTGGTCGTCCTCGACATGGCGGGCACGACCGTCGCCGACGGCGGGCTCGTCGAGCGCGCCTTCGCCGCGGCCGCCGCCGAACTGGGCGTCGAACCCGGTTCGGCCGGGCACGCCGAGCACCTCGCCTACGTCCGCGCCACCATGGGCGAGTCCAAGATCTCCGTCTTCCGGCACCTGTTCGGCGACGAGGACAGGGCCCGGCGCGCCAACACGGCCTTCGAGAAGGCGTACGGCGAACTCGTCGACGCCGGACTGATCGCGCCCGTCCCCGGGGCCCGCGAGGCCGTCGAGGAGCTGGCCGGCAGCGGCCGTACCGTCGTCCTGACCACCGGCTTCGCCCGCGTCACCCAGGACGCGATCCTCGACGCCCTCGGCTGGCGGGACCTCGTCCCGCTCACCCTGTGCCCGGCCGACGCCGGCGGGCGCGGGCGGCCCTACCCGGACATGGTGCTGGAGGCCTTCGTGCGCACCAAGGCCGCCGAGGACGTCCGGCAGGTCGCCGTCGCCGGCGACACGTCGTACGACGTGCTCAGCGGGGTGCGGGCGGGCGCGGGCCTGGTCGCGGGCGTGCGCACCGGCGCCCACGGCGACGACGCGTTCCGCGCCGCCGGTGCCACGCACGTCCTGGACTCCGTCGCCGACCTGCCCGCCCTGCTCCTGGGAGCCCGGTGAGATGAGCATCCGCTTCGACTCCGTCACGGTCGCCTACGACGGCAACGTCGTCCTCGACGCCCTCGACCTGACCGTCGAGCCCGGCGAGGTCATGGCGCTCCTCGGGCCGTCCGGATCCGGCAAGACCACCGCGCTGCGGGCGGTCGCCGGGTTCGTCCGGCCCGCGTCCGGGCGGGTGCTCCTCGGCGGCCGGGACGTGACGGACCTGCCGCCGTACCGGCGGGGCATCGGGATGGTCGTCCAGCAGTACGCCCTCTTCCCGCACCTGCGGGTGGACGAGAACGTGGCCTTCGGCCTCAAGGCCCGCAGGACGCCCAGGAACGAGATACGGCAACGGGTCGGCGAGGCGCTGGAGATGACCGGCATGGCCGCCTGCGCCCGCCGGCATCCGCGCGAGCTGTCCGGCGGGCAGCAGCAGCGGGTCGCCATCGCCCGCGCCCTCGCCATCCGGCCGGACGTGCTGCTCCTGGACGAGCCGCTGTCCGCGCTGGACGCCCGGCTGCGGTCCGGGATGCTCGCGGAACTCTCCCGCCTGCACCGCGAGTTGCCGGACGTGACGATGCTGTACGTCACCCACGACCAGGTCGAGGCGCTGACCCTGGCCGACCGGATCGCGGTCATGGACAAGGCCCGGCTGCAGGCCTGCGGTACGCCGAGGGAGCTGTACCGGGCGCCGGCCGACGAGTTCACCGCGTCCTTCGTGGGCGGCGCGAATCTCGTGCCGGTGACCGTGGGGTCCGGCGGAGTCTCCTTCGCGGACACCGAGCTGAAGGTCGACACGGCCGGCGCGGCCGCGGGTGCGCGGGCCACGCTGTGCGTACGGCCGCACCTGGTCGGGCTGGGTCAGGGCCCCAACCAACTCGCCGGTGTCGTACGGGAGATCCAGTGGCGCGGGGCCACCCACCGGCTGTACGTGGAGGTCGGCGGGCACACGGTCATGGCGGACGTACGGGAGCTGAGGGATCCGCCCGGCCACGGTGACCCGGTGAACCTCCACTTCGCTCCCGACGACGCCGTGCTGCTGCCCGCGGGGGTGAGCCATGGCTGAGGCCGTCACGAAAGCGCGGGTCGTTCGTGGCCGGTCGCGCAGCTCCGTGCGCCCCTGGTTGGCGGCCCTGCCACCGGTTGCCCTGCTCGCCCTCTTCTTCCTCTACCCCCTCGCCCTCGTCGTCCAGCAGTCGTTCCGGCCCGACACCGGGGGCACCTCCCTTCAGCCGTACGCCGACGTCTTCGCCTCGCAGGCGTTCCGGACCGCGCTGTGGACCACCGTGTGGCTGGCGTCGGCCTCCACCGCCGGGTGTCTGCTGCTGGGCTTCGTGCTCGCGCTGGTCATCGCGTTCGTGCCGTTCCCGGGGGCGAGGACGGTGGCGCGGTTCATCGACGTGTACCTGTCCTTCCCGTCCTTCCTCATCACGCTGTCGCTGCTGTTCATCTACGGCACCACGGGCATCGTCGGCTCCTTCCAGTTCCTCACCACACCCTGGGGAGTGGTGCTGGCGGAGGTCACCTACTTCACGCCGTTCGTGATGCGGCCGCTGCTCGCGGCCTTCTCCCAGCTCGACACCGCGCAGCTGGAGGCGGCGAGTTCGCTCGGCGCCCGCGCGCCCCGCATCGTGCGGCAGGTGATCCTGCCCGAGGCGCTGCCCGCGCTCGCGGCCGGCGGCAGCCTCGTACTGGTGCTGTGCCTCAACGAGTTCGGCATCGTGCTCTTCACCGGCGCGAAAGGGGTCACCACCCTGCCGATGCTCGTCTACAGCAAGGCGATCCTGGAGTCCGACTACCCGGGCGCGTGCGTGGTCGCCGTCGTCAACGTCCTGATCTCCGTGGGGCTGTACGGCCTCTACCGGGTGGTGAGCCGTCGTGCTGGTGCATAGCCGCGGGGCCAGGTGGGCCGTGTGGGCGGTGTTCCTCGTCCTCTTCCTGCCGCTGTTCGCCCTGCCCCTGTTCGTCCTCCTCGGCGCCTCCGCCGCCACCCACTGGTCCGGCGCCCTGCCCTCGGGCTCCACCCTCGCCCACTACCGCACCGCCACCCGGGGCGAGGCCCTCCAGGCCCTCACCACCAGCCTGCTCACCGCCACCGCGGCCAGCCTGCTCGCGCTGACCGCCGGCACCTGGGCCGCGCTGGCCGGGGCCGCCCTGAAACAGCGGTACCGGCGCCTGCTCGACGCCCTGTTCGTGCTGCCGGTCGCCGTGCCCTCGGTCGTGGTCGGCCTGTCGGTCCTGGTGGCCTTCTCCAAGCCGCCGATGCTGCTCAACGGCACCCCGTGGATCGTGATCCTGGCCCACACGGTGCTGGTCACCGCCTTCGCCCACCAGTCCGTGTCGGCGGCGATCGCCCGCCTCGACCCGGCCTACGAACAGGCCGCCGCCTCCCTCGGCGCCCGGCCCTCCCACGTGCTGTGGCGGGTACGGCTGCCCCTGCTGCTGCCCTCCCTCACCGCCGCGGCCGGCCTCTGCTTCGCCCTGTCCATGGGCGAGCTGAGCGCCACGATGATGCTCTACCCGCCCGACTGGACCCCGCTGCCCGTCCTGATCTACGCGGCCACCGACCGCGGCGCCCTGTTCACCGGCTCCGCCGTGGCCGTGGTGCTGATGACCGCGACCCTGCTCGTCCTGTTCGCCGTCTCCCGGGTCCGCACCCGGGCGTCGTACCGCTGAACCACGTCCCTCACCCCGCTCGTCCGCGCAAGGAGTTCGCCTCGCCATGCCCAGAAACACGCTCAAGATCGCCGTAGCCGTCTCCCTCCTCGCCACGCCGCTGCTGTCCGCCTGCGGCTCCTCCTCCGCCGCCGACGCCAAGGTCGTCACCGTCTACAGCGCCGACGGCCTCAAGGGCGAGAACGGCGACGGCTGGTACGACAAGGTCTTCGCCGACTTCACCAAGCAGACCGGCATCAAGGTCAAGTACGTCGAGGGCGGCTCCGGCGAGATGGTGCAGCGCGCCGTCCGCGAGAAGAGCAACCCGCAGGCCGACGTGCTGGTCACCCTCCCGCCCTTCATCCAGGAGGCCGACCGCAAGGGCCTGCTGGAGAAGTACGAGCCGAAGGACTCCGACCAGGTCAGCGGTGCCGACAAGGCCGTCGACGGCACCTGGACCTCGGTCGTGGACAACTACTTCGGCTTCGTCTACGACAAGAAGGAGCTGAAGCAGGCCCCCAGGACCTGGGACGAGCTGCTCGCCCCCTCGTACAAGAACAAGCTGCAGTACTCCACCCCGGGCGTCGCCGGCGACGGCACGGCCGTCCTCATCAAGGCCATCCACGACTTCGGCGGCAAGGACGCGGCCCTCGCGTACCTGAAGAAGCTCCAGGCCAACAACGTCGGCCCGTCCGCCTCCACCGGCAAGCTCGCCCCCAAGGTGGACAAGGGCGAACTGCTCGTCGCCAACGGCGATGTGCAGATGAACTACGCCCAGTCCAAGACCATGCCCGGCCTCGGCATCTGGTTCCCGGCCGGCAAGGACGGCAAGCCCACCACCTTCGCCCTGCCCTACGCGGCCGGCCTGGTCACCAAGGCCCCGCACGGCGAGAACGGCAGGAAGCTCCTCGACTTCATGCTCGGGCAGAAGGCGCAGCAGGAGGTCAGCGAGATCGGCGGCGGCTTCAGCGCCCGGCAGGACGTCAAGGCCACCGACGCCAACGCCATCGCCCTGACCAAGCTGATGGACGGCGTCGACTTCTTCGAGCCCGACTGGAACGACATCGACAGGAACCTCACGTCGTACGTCGAGGACTGGAAGTCCGCGACCGGGAGCTGACCCGGACCACCGGCAGCCGACCGGGGTCAGGATCAGGTCTGTCTTGATTAGGCTGGGGGCGTCGGTACGCCGTGGTTCCGGCGCCCCCGCTTCTTGACCGTTACGTACGCCAGGAGACGCACAACATGGCAGACCGCAAGCCCATAGAGTCATGGCTCACCGACATGGACGGCGTCCTGATCCACGAGGGCGTGCCGATTCCCGGTGCCGAAGCCTTCCTGAAGAAGCTCCGTGAGTCCGGCCGGCCCTTCCTGGTGCTCACCAACAACTCCATCTACACCGCCCGTGACCTGCACGCCCGGCTGCGCCGGATGGGTCTGGACGTGCCGGAGAAGAACATCTGGACCTCCGCCCTGGCCACGGCCCAGTTCCTCGACGACCAGCGGCCCGGCGGCAGCGCCTACGTCATCGGCGAGGCGGGCCTGACCACCGCGCTGCACGACATCGGCTACATCCTCACCGACCACGACCCCGACTTCGTGATCCTCGGCGAGACCCGCACCTACTCCTTCGAGGCGCTGACCAAGGCCGTGCGGCTGATCAACGACGGCGCCCGGTTCATCGCCACCAACCCCGACAACGTCGGCCCGTCCACCGAGGGCGATCTGCCCGCCACCGGCTCGGTCGCCGCCCTGATCACCGCCGCGACCCGCAAGAAGCCGTACTTCGTCGGCAAGCCCAACCCGCTGATGATGCGGGCCGGGCTGAACGCGATCGGCGCCCACTCCGAGACCTCCGCGATGATCGGCGACCGCCTGGACACCGACGTGCTCGCGGGCCTGGAGGCCGGGATGCGCACCTTCCTGGTGCTCAGCGGCGTGACCCAGCCCGCCGACGTCGACCGCTACCCGTACCGGCCCTCGCAGGTGGTCGACTCCATCGCGGACCTCGTCGACCTGGTCTGAAACCCCGCTTCACCCGGTCGGAGCAACGGGGCGGCCCCCGAGGATGCGGGGACGCCCCGGACGGGGGAACCTCCTGGTGTCTGGAGGTTCACGATGGGCTCACTACGCCTCACTCTCTGCAGCAGTCTCCTGGTCGTCGCCGCGTGCGGACCGGCGGTCCAGGCGGCCGAAAACGGCGGCTCGCTCTCCGTGGCACCCGCCGCCCCGGCGCCGGGTACCGACGTGTCCCTGCGGGTCAGCGGCTGCACCGGGAAGCAGGGCACCGCCGTCTCGCGCGCCTTCGTCTCCGACGCCCGCCTGACCGGCGGCCAGGGCGCGCTGACCGGCCAGACCCGGGTCGGCTCCTCCGTACGGCCGGGCGCCTACGACGTGCGGGTCTCCTGCGGCGACTACGTGATCAACGGCACCCTCACGGTCGTGAGCCGGACCACGGGCAGCGGGACGGGGCAGGGACTCGGCCTGCTCGACCGGCCGGGCGCGGCCTCCGCCACACCCGTCGCCCCGGTCGACGCGGGCGGCGGCGGTACCGCGCACTTCGCCACGGTGGCCACCAGCGGATCCGGCCCCGGCACCGTCCAGGCGGTGGCCGGCCTGGGGCTCGCCGCCGTCGCCGCGGTCGCCGTCGGGCTCCGGGCCCGCCGCAGCCGCCGGCGCTGACGCCCACGATGACCGACGACCGCGAACGCGCCCCCGGCAGCGGGCGGCTCGTCACCGGCCTGGCCTGGGCGCTGCTGCTGCTCGGGCTGTGGCTGTGGGGGCGGGGCGTGACCGGCGCCTCCCACGCCACGGGCGCACCCGACACGGGCGACCTGTTCGCCGCCGGCCGCCCCACCGCCCCGGCCCGGCTGCCGCGCCCGGCGAAGCCACTGCCGGACGCGCTGCCCCAGCGCCTCGACATCCCGCGGCTCGGGGTCCGGGCGCCGGTGGTGGCCCGCGGTCTCGACGCCCGGGGAGCCGTCGACCCGCCCCCCTTCGACCAGGCGGGAGTGGTCGGCTGGTACGGCGCCGGCGCCAAGCCCGGCGCCGGCGGAACGGCACTGATGGTGGGCCACGTCGACACCCTGACCCGGCCCGCCGTCTTCTACGGGCTCAGCACCCTCGCCCCGGGCGCCACGGTCCGGGTGGTCCGCTCGGACGGCAAGGTCGCCGAGTTCACCGTCGACGACGTCCGCGTCCTGCCCCGCGCCGGCTTCGACGCCCGCCAGGCCTACGGAACCCGCGAGCCCGGCCGGGCCGAGCTCCGGCTCATCACCTGCGGCGGCGCCTTCGACCGCACCAGCGGCAGCTACACGGCGAACGTGGTGGTCTCGGCGTACCTCACCGCGAGCACCGGCTGAGCTCCCGCGCGACCTCGTGACGGACAGGGTGGATATGCCAGGATTGGCACCGGCACCTGACCCGTGCGCCCAGGGGGGAATCGCATGTACGACATCAGGGGGGCCCGGTCCGCCGCGTCCGCGCGGGCCCGGGCGACGGGGGCGGTGCTGGGTGCGGCGCTGCTGCTCGCCGGCTGCTCCTCCGCGGGCGGGGACAAGAACGGGGACGCGGCGGACGCGGGGGCCGCGATCACCCAGCGGCCCAAGGCCGCCGACCCGTTCTGGGTCAACCCCGACGGCACCGCGGCCCGCCGGCTCGCCGCCTACGCGAAGTCCGGCAGGACGTCCGAGGCCGCGCAGATCCGGAAGATCGCCGAACAGCCGGTGGGGGAGTGGATCGGCCCCGAGAACCCGGAGCAGGAGGCCCGCGGCTTCACCGAGGCCGCCGAGCGCTCCGACCGTACGGCCCTGCTCGTCCTCTACGACATCCCGCACCGCGACTGCGGCCAGTACTCCCAGGGCGGCGCCGCCGACGGCGACGCCTACCGGGCCTGGATCGACGCCGTGGCCCGGGGCGTCGGGGACCGCCGCGCCATCGTGGTCGTGGAACCCGACGCCGTGCTCCACCTCGTCGACGGCTGCACCCCGGCCCGGTTCCACGAGGAGCGCTACGACCTCCTCAAGGGCGCGGTCGCCAGGCTCAAGTCCCTGCCGAACACCAAGGTCTACCTGGACGCGGGCAACGCGGGCTGGGGCCACCCCGACGAGATCTTCCAGCCCCTGCGGCAGGCCGGCGTCGACCGGGCCGACGGCTTCTCCGTCAACGTCTCCAACTTCTACTCCACCCAGGACTCCATCGCCTACGGCAAACAGCTCTCGGCCAAGGTGGGCGGCAAGCACTTCGTCGTCGACACCAGCCGGAACGGCAACGGCCCCTACACCCAGGGCGACCCGGCCCAGCGCTGGTGCAACCCACCGGGCCGGGCCCTGGGCGAGGCCCCGACGACGAGGACCGCGGACCCCCTGGTGGACGCCTACCTGTGGGTCAAGCGCCCGGGGGAGTCCGACGGAACCTGCAAGGGCGGCCCGAAGGCCGGGGACTGGTGGGCGAGTTACGCGCTCGCCCTTGCCCGGAACAGCGGGTGACTACGGCACCCTCACCCACTGGCCCGTGGACGGCGTCCCCTGGTCGTCGTCCACGAACAGCATGTACCAGCCGGACTCCACCAGGTTCCGGTTCTTCGGCATCGTCACCGTGATCCGGTCGCCGGACGTCCTGAAGTCCAGGGCGATCGACCGCTGGTCCACGTCCGTCACATGCGTGGAGGCGCTCGGCCGGATCAGCCGCACCTTCCTGATGCTCGACGCCTGTGGGGAGCTGAACGTCCCCGAGGCGCCCCGGGCGATCGTCCGCGGCCCCCCGCCGAGCGCCGGCCGGGAGCCCCGGTACAGATAGGGAGGCGTGTAGATCTCGATGCGCTGCTCGAACCTGCCCGGCTTGGTGTTCGCCCGGTCCCCGTACAGCGAGTCGGAGCCGAAGAACATCACGCGCCCGTCCGGCAGCAGGATCGACCCGGAGTGGTAGTTGCGGCCCACCAGCGGGTCGGCGACCTCGGTGAAGCTGTTGCTGTCGGGGTGGTAGAGCCGGGCCTGGAGGATGTCGGAGTCGCCGCGCCCCCGGTAGTCCTGCGAGCCGCCGGACACCAGCACGGTGTCGTCGGGCAGGATCGAGGACTGCGGATACCGGGTGCCCTTCTCCAGTTCGGGCCCGTCGACGAACCTGGGGCTCCGGTCCTTCAGGTCGATCAGCCGTGTCCTCCTGCTCGCCAGCTTCGACTCGCCGACGCCGCCACCGCCGATCACCATGAACCTCTCGTCCTGCGCCGGAGGCAGCAGCACCGTCCCGGACGTCTCCATCATGTCCGGGTCGCTCAGCCCGGGCAGTCTGGTGAACCGGTTGGTGTCGACGTCCCAGACGCCGGGGTCCCGGCCGACGTCGTCCGGGCCGTATCCCGCGTTCGAACCCGAGTAGAAGATCTTCCCGTTCTGCATCAGGAACAGCGCCGGATACGTGGGGAACTGCCGGATCTTCTTCGTGTACGTCCACTTCCCGGTCCCCGGGTCGAAGACCTCGTTCTTGCCCGGCACCAGCTGGCCGATGTCGTCGAGCCCGGAGACGCTGAGGATCCTGCCGTCCGACAGCGTGGTGAGCGTCGGGTACCAGCGGGCCTCGTTCATCGGGTCGAGCCTGATGTACCGCTCGGCGACCGGATCGAACTCGTAGGCGTCGCGGATGCCCTGGAA
Source organism: Streptomyces sp. NPDC004561 (assembly GCF_053602155.1). Lineage (NCBI taxonomy): Bacteria > Bacillati > Actinomycetota > Actinomycetes > Kitasatosporales > Streptomycetaceae > Streptomyces > Streptomyces sp. NPDC004561. Next base: position 23,019 of record NZ_JBSGDB010000035.1, on the reverse strand, counting down.
GTCCTTCTTGTCGAGGGCGAGCTTCTGCGCGATGCCGTAGGTGTTGCGGGCGTCGGCCCCGGTCAGGCCCTGGATCCGGTAGTTGTCCTGGGTGCCGGTCTCGTACCGGGTGCCGCTTCGCCGCGCCTCGACGTAGATGCGGCCCAGGCCCGGGGTGTTGCCCGTGAACCTGCCGCTCCGGTCGAAGTTCTTCGTCGCCCTCGGCACGAGGACCGGGTCCTTGGAGACGAACGTCCTGCCGTTGGTCCTGCCGGTGAACGTCGTGCCCGCGGGCAGCGTGATCGGCCTGTCCGGGTTCTCGTTGTGGACGATCATCAGGCCGCCGGCCTTGGTGACGTCGCCCTTGAGCTTCTCGTACCGCTTGGTGCCGCCCGCGATGAGCAGGTTGCCGTCGGCGAGCTGGGTGTGCCCGGTGCAGAACAGGTCGTTGGGCGTGGGGACCTTCTTGATCGTGCCCTTGACCGGGTCCCAGATCCGGGTGTCGAACCTCTTCCTGTCGAAGTTCTCCTGGTTGTTGCCCGAGCCCGCGATCAGCAGCACCTTGCCGGTGTGCAGCAGCGCCGCGTGGATGGTGTCCTGGCGGTACCGCGGCGGGAACTCGATGATGTCCCAGTGGCCGTTCGCGGCCTTGTACTCCGGTCTGTTGATCTTGTACTGGTGGTACCGCTCGGTCCCGAAGCGGTACAGCCACGGCCCGTTCGCCCCGGCCAGCGCGAGTACCACCGCCGTGCCGATCGCGAGTCGGCGCACCCGGCGGCGGCCGGCCTGCTCCCTCATTCCTTACGCCCCCCGAGTCCGCCGAGCGCGATCCGCATGGTCTGTTCGCCGTCCCCCGCCGGGCCCCCGCGCGCGGCGGCCGCCCAGGTGGGCCGCTGCTGCGGGACGTGCGGCGCGTGGGCCGCGTACCCCGCGGGCACGGCGTCCTCCGGTTCGGCCGGCGCGGCCGACCGCTTCCGCCTCTCCTGCCGGAGCGTGTACCGCCAGGCGAGGATCGGGGAGGCGGTGATCAGCAGGGCGAGGGACGCCCAGGTGATCATCGCGGGGTGGGAGTGCCCGAGCACGAAGCCGGCGGCCAGTGAGCCGGCGAAGACCAGGATGAAGAACCAGTGGATCCGGAACGTCCCGAACAGCGTGTCGGGGCTCGCCGACTCGCCCTTGGGCGTCACCACGAACCCGCTCCTGCGGCGCAGCACCGCGTCCATCAGCGACCGGGCGTAGACCGGCGCCGACAGCGCCGACATCACCATGCCGGCGATCCCGCCGGAGCCCTCCGGCTCGTGCGGGGAGACGTTGTGCCGCCGGTTCCAGACGTAGAGGCCGATCTGGAGCGCGGAGGCGTTGCCGTACAGCATCAGCCACACGGTGGGGTCGATGTTCACGCCCGAGGCGCCCACGCCCAGGAACAGCGCGCAGCTCAGGGCCGCGAGGATCCAGTTGAGGGCGGACATCGGATAGAAGACGATCATCATCGTGTAGTTGAAGAGCCTGCCCGGCGGCAGCGAGAAGAAGCCCTTCCAGTACTGCTTGAGGATCGTCTCGTAGGTGCCCCGGGACCAGCGCAGCTGCTGGGTGAAGAAGTCCGTCCAGGAGTTGGGTCCCTCGCCGACCGCGAGCACGTCCGGGGTGTAGACCGACTTCCACTTCCGGCCCGTCGCCGGGTTCCGGGCGCGGTGCATCTCGAAGCCCGTCGCCATGTCCTCGGTGATGGAGTCGTACAGCCCGCCGATCTGCCGGATCGCCCTGATCCGTACGGCGTTCGAGGTGCCGACGAACATGGGGGCGCCGTAGCGGTTGCCGGCGCGCTGGATCAGGGCGTGGAAGAGGAACTGCTGGGACTCGGCGGCCTTGGTGACGAAGGTGTCGTAGTTGCCGTACACCTGCGGGCCGATGACGAAGCCGACGTCCGGATCGCGGAAGTAACCGAGCTTCCGCTCCAGGTAGTTGGGCAGCGGCACATGGTCGGTGTCGACGGAGGCGAAGAAGTCGTAACCGTCGCCGTGCGCCTCCAGCCAGGCGTTGTAGTTGCCGTGCTTGGTCCTGGCGCGGTGCGGCCCCTCGGCCCGGTTCCATCTCGCGACGCCCTTGCGGGAGAAGTGGTGCACGCCGAGCCGGGCACAGACCTCCTTGACGGCCGGGTCGTCGCCCTCGTCCAGCAGCCACACGTGCAGCAGCCCCCGGTGGCGCAGCCGCACCGCCGCCTCCAGGGTCCTCGTCACCATCTCCAGCGGCTCCTTGCCGGGCACGTAGGTGGTGACGAAGGCGACTCGGGTGCCGGTCTCGGGGACCACCGGGACGGGGTCGCGGGCGACGAGCGTGGCATGCGCGTTGGACAGCACGTTCATGCAGCGGAAGAACTCGATCAGGCCGATCGAGACGAGCATGACGGTGTCGAGCGCCGGGATGAAGGCGTGGGCCGGGTGGTCGCGTTCGGTCCAGTGCTCCGGCCGCAGCAGCCAGAACAGAAGGACCAGGGAGAGCAGGGGGGCCGCGCCCAGCATCAGCGCGGCGCGGACGCGGTGCGGCTCCTGGGACAGCAGCGACCGGTACCGCACCCGGTACGGCTCGGTCGGGTCGGGCTGGGTGAGCGGGCCCGCGAGCCGGCTGTAGTGCTCGTAGTCGTATCTCGGCAGGCTCTTCCGCATCCGGTGGAACTGGGCCGTCCGGTGGCCGGCCGCTCTGAGCCGTGTGGTCTGTGACGGGTCGTCGTGAGTGTGGCTCGGTCCGGCACCCGGCGGCGTCGACGTCATGAGTCATCCCCCCACACGCAGGTCAACGCGTGTTTCGTCGGTCCTTCCCGCCCAGCCGGTTCCCCTCGGCCCGCACGGGCGGATCAGCGGTGGATCGCGGTTCCCATGTCTTCCCCATTTATGTGGACACGGGACGGCGGACGAGCGGTTGCATGGACGCCCGCCTCGGCGTCGGTTCTTGGCCGGGCCCCTCTCCCCGCCGGTGCGCAACCGCTTGCTTCCCCCCAACTCCCGCCAAACGGCGGCAGCTCGGACAACCAAGGGTTCTACGCTGCTCGTCATGATCACAAGACGGGGCACACCGTGTTTACGGCTCAAACCGGTTCATTGTGGCGCGTGTGGGGTTCCGGCGGTTCCGGTGCGCCGGTGCCGGAGAGGCGGCCGCGGATGTTGCCGAAGTGGTCTCTTATGGCCTCTTCCGCCCGCAGGGGATCCCCGGACCGGACGGCGTCCAGGATCTCCCGGTGTTGGCGGCAGGTGACCCGGGGGTCCTGCGGCAGGTCCACCAGGTCCCGCTGCACCCGGTGGAAGGCGTCCCAGAACGCCTCCAGCACCTCGCTCAGCAGTACGTTGTCCAGCCCCCGGTAGAGGGTGGCGTGAAACGCGCGGTCGGTCTCGGCGAGGCCGGCGCCGTGCGCGGCCTGCTGTTCCATGCGGTCCACGAGCGCGTCCAGTTCGGCCAGCTCCGCCTCCGGCAGCCGTCCGGCCAGCCGGGACACCAGCCCGGTCTCCACGGCCTCGCGCAGTTCCAGCAGCTGGAGCAGGGAGTCCTCGCCGCGGCGGTGGCCGGCGACGGTCCGGAAGGCCAGACCCTCGATCATCGGTGCGAACGACATGGAGCCGACGTAGGTGCCGAAGCCGTGCCGGATCTCCACGATGCCCATCGCCTGGAGCGCCTTCAGCGCCTCCCGCACCGAGTTCCGGCTGGCTCCGAGGAACTCCATCAGCTCGGGCTCGGTCGGCAGCGGGGCCCCGGAGGGCAGCCGCCGGTCCACGATCAGCTTCTTGATCCGCTCCTGAAGGTCCCGGGCTGCCATGGCCAGAGGGTATCCGGCCATTCGGGCGGACGGCCCGGTTCCGCTTCGGGGTACCGGTTCGCCGCGGCTCGACCGCGCGGGAAACAGAGATGGCGAGCCGGATCCGCGTCTTCCGCGGAAATGGCTCGCCATCGTCATCGTGCGCCGCCAGGGACTCGAACCCCGGACCCGCTGATTAAGAGTCAGCTGCTCTAACCAACTGAGCTAGCGGCGCCTGCTGACAGACAGAACTCTACCTGACCTCGAAGGGTGCTTCGGACCAACCCGGAGCGGCGCGGAGGGCGCCCCGGGGGCCGCGTACATCATTCGGACCGTCAAAGTGCGGGTTCTGAGACCAGTTGGGAAACTGATCAGCGTGCACACAAGCGGACAAAACACCCACGAATGTGAGGCGGATCGCATGACCGCTCCGGTGTTCGAGGAATTCGATCCCGCGAGCGACTGCGACTGCCCCGGCTGCGTCCACCGGCGGCGGTCGAGCCCCCGCCCGCTGCCCGGCCGCCTCGGCCGTCACGCCGTGGTCCGCGGGGTCGTGGTCGCCGCCGCCGCGTCCGCCGCCCTCGGCGCGGTCACCCCGGCGGCCGCCGTCACCGCCGGCCACGCGCCGTACCGCCAGGCCGTCCCCGGGGACGACGAGCCCGCCACTCCCCAGGGCGCCAGGTCCCCGCTGCACGGCGCGGCCGGCGGACCCGAACCGGCGAAGCCCGGCACCGTCACCACCCCCGCCACCACCCGGACCGCCATCATCAAACGGGCCAAGACCTGGGTGGCCGCGAAGGTGCCGTACAGCATGAGCGCCTACTGGTCCGACGGCTACCGGCAGGACTGTTCGGGCTATGTCTCCATGGCCTGGAACCTCGGGAGCAACGAGTGGACGGGCAGCCTCAACCAGTTCGGCGTGAAGATCAAGAAGGGGGACCTGCAGCCCGGCGACATCCTGCTCTACCACAACGCCGGCAACCCCGAGAGCGGCTCCCATGTGGTGATCTTCGGCGGCTGGACGGACTACACGCACACCTACTACACGGTCTACGAGCAGACGCCCCCCCACGCCCGCAGCCAGACCACGCCGTACCCCTACTGGAGCCACGCCGACAAGTACGTCCCCTACCGCTACAAGGGCCTCGCCAAAGGCCTCACCGCCGGTGCGTCGGGCGCGGAACCGGCCGGCGACAAGGCCGAGGCGGCCTACCCGGGCGCGGCCTCCTTCGGCCCCGGCGCGCACAACGCCTACGTCACCCGGCTCGGCCGGCTGCTGGTGGCCCGGGGCGCCGGCGCGTACTACCCGAAGGGGCCCGGTCCGGTCTGGGGCGAGGCGGACCGGCGGGCCACCCGGGCGTTCCAGCTGGCCCAGGGCTGGACCGGCGTCGAAGCCGACGGGCTGCCCGGCCCGCGCACCTGGGCACTGCTCGTCACGGGGAAGGGCAAGGGCATCGCACCGGGCCCGGGCGGCCCCGCCTCGCACGGGGTGCCCGGCTATCCCGGCCGGAACCTCTTCCGTCCGGGGCAGGTCAACGACTACATCACCCGGCTGGGGATCCAGCTGGTGAAGAAGGGCTTCGGCCGGTTCTACGCCCACGGCCCAGGTCCGCACTGGGGCGAGGCGGACCGCAGGGCGGTGGAGGCCTTCCAGCGCGCCCAGGGCTGGCGGGGCGGCGCGGTCGACGGCTACCCGGGCCCGGAGACCTGGCGCCGCCTGTTCGGGTAGCGGCCCCGCACAACCGATCCCATCCGTTCATGACGCATCTGGCGCGGAGGCTGGAGGCACGCATGAGTACGACCACCTCACACACACCGTCCGAATCCGAGGGGCAACCGGAGGGCGCCGTGGTCCCGGGCGTCCGTCCGGCCCGGCTGATCCAGAACGAGGTGACCACCGAGATCCCGGTCCATCTGCTCTTCCGTGACGATCCCGATCCGGTGACGGTGCCGCTGCGGCCCGCCGTGGTGGGGCGCCGGCAGGGCACCGGCGAGCAGCCCCGGGTGCGGCGACCGGCGCCGGTGCGCAGACGGCCGCTGCCCCTGGTCGACCCGGAGCTGGTGGAGCGCCCGGCGCGGGTGCTGCCGGGGCCGGCCGGCGTGCTCGCGGGGATCTGCGGGGCCGGCGGCTGCCTGGCCGCCTCGTGGTGGGCCGGGGTGCTGCCCCCGCTGGCGGCGCGGGCGCTGGGCCTGCCGGCGTACGCGGGCGCGGGCCTGGGTCCGGCGCAGTGGGCGGCGTACGCCGGGGCCGGGGCGCTCGGCGTGGCCGGCTTCGGCGGGCTGGCGCGGGGGCGGACCGGAGGGGCCTGGGTGGTCGGCATGTTCGGCCGCTACCGGGGGACGGTCCGGCGCACCGGGCTGCTCTGGGTCAATCCGCTGCTGCGCCGCCGCCGCGTCGATGTGCGGCTGCGGCACTGGCGCAGCCGGGCGATGCCCGCGACGGACCCGGGCGGGATGGCGCTGCGGGTGGTGGTGCTGGTGGTGTGGCGGGTGCGGGACACCGCGCGGGCGGTGCTCGGCATCGAGGACCACGAGACGTATCTGAGCGAGTGCGTGGAGGCGGCGCTGGCCCGGGTGCCGGTGGAGCCGGCGGGCGGTGCGGGGGGCGGGGCGACGGCGGCCGGGGACGCGCTGACCCGGCTGGTGGCGGCGGAGACCGCGCCGGTCGGCCTGGAGGTGTTCTCGGTGCAGCCGCTCCAGGTCGAGTACGCCCCGGAGATCGCGGCCGCGATGCAGCGGCGCCGGATCGCGGCGCTGGACGCCCGCGAGCGGGCCGGCATGCTCAGCTCGGTGGTGGACTCGGTGGAGGACACGGTGACCCGGCTGACCATGCGCGGCCTGGTCGAACTGGACGACTACGAGCGCAAGGTGCTGGTGCGGGACCTGACGGTGGCGTTCTGCTCCGGGCGGGCGGAGCCGGCGTAGGGCATGCGGTCCGCGGGGCCGTTCCGTGATTGGTATGGACATGCTCAAGTGGCGGCAATAATCTGAGACTTGGTCTAGACCTACCCTCTGCACAGCTCAGTGAACTCCCCACGTTCTCCAGGAGCGGCAGCATGCGCACCAAGACCAAGTTGTCCGCAGTCGTGCTGGGTCTGGTCACCGCCGGAGCGTTCGCGCTCTCCACCGGCGGTGCCAGCGGGCACGGCTACACCGACCTCCCCATCAGCAGGCAGAAGCTCTGCGCCAACGGCACGGTGACGAACTGCGGTGACATCCAGTACGAGCCGCAGAGCGTCGAGGGCCCCAAGGGCTTCCCGGCCGCCGGACCCGCGGACGGCCGGCTGTGCGACGGCGGCCTGAGCCGGTTCGCCCAGCTCAGCTCGCCGACCGCCCCGTCCGGCGGCGCCTGGCCCACCACGAAGGTGACGGGCGGTCAGCCGTACACCTTCCGCTGGCAGTTCACCGCCATGCACGCCACGACGGACTTCCGGTACTACGTCACCCGGCAGGGCTGGAACCAGAACCACCCGCTGTCCCGCTCGGACCTCGACCTCACCCCGTTCCTGACGGTGCCCTACAACGGGCAGCGCCCGCCGCAGACGCTCTCCCACAGCGGCACCCTGCCGGCCGGGCTGAGCGGGCACCACGTCATCCTCGCGGTGTGGACGATCGCCGACACCGGCAACGCGTTCTACGCCTGCTCGGACGTCACGTTCTGAGCCACGCTTGAGCAAATCCGGTCCCCGGCGGGGGTAAGTTCCCGCCACGCCGATCCGTCGGAGCGGCGCACCGACCACCGGGGGACCCATGGAAGCCTTCCTGTACACAGTGCCGTCGATCATGATCGCGGGAGTGCTGTTCGCCGCCTACAAGGTGCTGAGCCACTCCCGCGAGGTCAGCAGGGCCTGGCGGAGCGGGCTCACGGCCGAGGCGCGCTGCCTGAACGCGTACACCACGACCAGCGGCGGCGGGGAGAGTCCGGTGCACACGACGCTGCACCACGTCTACGAGTTCACGACGCGCGAGGGCCGGGCCGTCCGGTTCGAGGAGGGGGGGTGGCCCCGCCACGGTCGTCCAGGGCGACATCGTCACCGTGCACTACGTGGCCGACCGCCCGGAGAAGGCCACCGCCAAGCCCCCGGCGCAGGGGACGCTCGCGGTGGGCACGGGCTGCGTGCTGGTGTTCCTCGGCGCCTTCCTCGCCGGCTGCGTCGCCTTCATGATCGGCGTCCACTCGTTCTTCTCCGCCGCGGACCAGTTCATGCCGTAGCCCTCCTCATCTGACGCTCCGTCACCTACCGTGCGTGTCCATGGAGTCCAAGGAGTCCACGACGCGTACGGTCGCCGAGCTGGTGGCGGCCCGGTGGGGCGACCACCGGCCCGGGCTGTGGTGCGAGGACCGGGTGCTGACCCATCACGCGGTGGCCGCGGGCGCCGCCGCCCGCGCGGCGCTGCTCGGCGACCTGCTGCCGGCCGGTGCCGTGGCGCACCTCGGGGTGCTCCTCGACAACACCGAGGAGTTCCCGCTGTGGCTCGGCGCCGCCGCGCTCGCCGGGGCGGCCGTCGCCGGGATCAACCCCACCCGCCGGGGTCCCGAGCTGGCCCGGGACATCCTGCACACCGAGTGCCCGGTCCTGGTCACCGAGCGGGCGCACCTGCCCCTGCTGGCCGGGCTCGACCTGCCCGGGGTGCGGCTCCTGGTCACGGACACCCCGGACTACCGCGCCCTCCTCGCGCCGTACGCGGGCGCCGAGCCCGATCCGTCCCGGGCCGCGCCCACCGACCGGATGCTGCTCTACTTCACCTCCGGCTCCACCGGCGCCCCCAAGGCCGCGATCTGCTCCCAGGGCAGGCTGGCGGCGGCCGGGGACGCCCTGGTCCGGCAGTTCGGGGTGCGCCCGGACGACGTGCACTACGTCTGCATGCCGATGTTCCACGGCAACGCGGTGATCGCCGACTGGGCCCCGGCGCTGGTCGCCGGGGCCGGGGCGGCCCTGCGGCGGCGGTTCTCGGCGTCCGGGTTCCTGGACGACGTGCGCCGCTACCGGGCGACCTACTTCACCTACGTCGGGCGGGCGATCCAGTACGTCCTCGCCACCGGGGCCCGGCCCGACGACCGTGACAACCCGCTGCGCACCGGCTTCGGCACCGAGGCGGGCGCGGTGGACGCGGCGGCCTTCGAGCGGCGCTTCGGGGTGCGCCTGGTGGAGGGGTACGGCTCCTCCGAGGGCGGGGCGGCGATCCAGTGGGAGCCGGGCACGCCGAGGGGGGCGGTGGGTCCGGCGCGGCCCGGACTGGTGGTGCTCGACCCCGCCACCGGGCGGGAGTGCCCGCCGGCCGTCCTGGACACCGCCGGGCGGCTGCGCAACGGGGAGCGGGCGATCGGCGAGCTGGTGAACCGGGGGCCCAGCCCCTTCGAGGGCTACTGGCGCAACCCGGCCGCGGAGGCCGAGCGGCGCCGGGACGGGGCGTACTGGACCGGTGACCTCTTCTACCGGGACGCGGACGGATATCTGTACTTCGCGGGCCGTACCGAGGACCGCATCCGCGTCGACGGGGAGAACCTGGCCGCCGCGATGATCGAGGACATCGTCGCCCGGTACGAGGGCGCGGCCGCCGTCGCCGTGTACGGGGTGCCGGACCCGGTGACCGGGGACCAGGTGATGGCGACGATCGCCGGGAACTTCGATCCCGAGGGTTTCGTGGTCTTCCTGGAGGCGCAGCCGGACCTCGGGACGAAGATGGCCCCCCGGTTCGTGCGGGTGGTGGAGCGGATGCCGGTGACCGCCACCAACAAGATCCACCGGGCGCTGCTGCGACGCGAGGGGGTGCGGTGCGCCGACCCGGTGTGGTGGCGGCCGCCGGGGGAGAGGCCGTACCGCAGACTCGCCCCGGAAGACGCCGAAGGGCCCCTCGCTCTCGCGAAGGACCCTTCAGGACCGTGCGCCGCCAGGGACTCGAACCCCGGACCCGCTGATTAAGAGTCAGCTGCTCTAACCAACTGAGCTAGCGGCGCATGACTCCCGCCGTCCGCTCTTCGCGGCCGGCGACGAAGAAAATACTACCTGGTCCCGGGGGTGCTCGTGACCACCTAGAGGGTGAGCGAGAGCAGCACCGGCGCCGCGCTGCGGTTCAGGGTCTCCGCGGCCCGCTTCAGCCGGTGCGCGTGCTCCACCGGGAGCGAGAGCGCCAGGCAGCCCACCGAGGAGCCCGCGGTGATCGGGACGGCCGCGCAGACCGTGCCCACCGCGTACTCCTGGAGGTCGAGCACCGGCACCGTCGGCGGCTGGGACTCCAGACGGGAGAGCAGCAGCTTGTCGCTGGTGATGGTGCGCGAGGTGAGGCGGGCCATCTTGTGCCGGGAGAGATGGTCGCGGCGCGCGTTGTGGTCCAGCTGGGTCAGCAGGCTCTTGCCCACGGCGGTGGCATGGGCGGAGTAGCGGAAGTCCACCCACTCGTTGACCGCCGGGGTGCCGGGCCCGGCGGCGTACTGGGTGACCCGGACCTCGCCGTCGACGTACCGGCTGATGTAGACGGCCGCGCCGACCGAGTCGCGCAGCTCGTCCAGGGTGTGCTGGAGCTTCTCGCGCAGGGCCCGCTCGCGGTCGTGGGCCGAGGTCAGGCGGCGCAGGGTCTCGCCGGTGACGTACGCCCCGTCGGCGATCTGCTCCACATAGCCCTCCCGGCGCAGCATGCGCAGCAGGGCGGTGAGCCGCTCGGGCTCGAGACCGGTGTGCCGGGCGAGCTCGGTGTCGGTGACGCCGGCGGAGTGGCGGGCCAAGGTCTCCAGCACGCGCAGCGCGTCCTGCGCGGAGTGGTACGGAGCGGTCGGCTCGTGCATCAGCGCCACGGTTGTCCCCCTGCGCTCGCTTACTGGGCCGTAGATCCGGTTGGTGGGGCGGTTCCACGATAACGGGCAAAGAGCGGTTGGGGAGAGGGCGTTGACAAGATTGCGCTTCGCGCCCCCTCGCTCCCAACTGCGACGAAGACCCTCTGGCATATGCCAGAGTCAGGACCCAGGGGCTGGACCTCGGCCGATCCCTTACTCACGCCCCGTAGTCACAGGACCGCGCTGAGGAATTCCCGCGTACGATCCTCTTCCGGTTCGCTGAAGATCTTCTCCGGCGGGCCCGACTCGATGACCCGACCCGAGTCGAACATCAGTACCTGGTCGGAGATGTCCCGGGCGAAACCCATCTCGTGGGTCACGCACAGCATCGTGATGTCCGTGCTGCGTGCGATCTCCCTGAGGAGGTCGAGCACGCCCGCGACCAGCTCCGGGTCGAGCGCGGAGGTCACCTCGTCCAGCAGCAGCACCCGCGGCCGCATCGCCAGCGCCCGCGCGATCGCCACCCGCTGCTGCTGCCCGCCGGACAGCTGCGTCGGGCGCGCGTCGCACTTGTCGGCGAGGCCCACCATCTCCAGCAGCTCCCGCGCCCGCGCCTCGGCCTCGTCCTTGGACATGCCGAGCACCTGCACCGGCGCCTCGGTGATGTTCCGCAGCACGGACATGTTCGGGAACAGGTTGAACTGCTGGAACACCATCCCGATCTTCTTGCGGACCTCCCGGACCTGCTTCTCCGGCGCGGGGAACAGGGGCTCCCCGTCGACGGTGATCGTGCCCTCGTCCGGTTTGGTCAGGGTCATCAGCAGCCGGAGGATCGTGGTCTTGCCGGAGCCGGAGGGGCCGATGAGCGTCACGTGCTTGCCGGACTGGACGGAGAAGTCCAGCCGGTCGAGCACGGTGTTCTCACCGAAGCGCTTGGTGACCCCCTCCAGGCGGATCAGATCGGTCGGCTGGGCCGCCGTGGCGGCCGGCTCGGTACGGGTCTCAACGGACAAGGCGTCGCTCCAGGGCTCGCAGGACAAGGGAGGCCAGATAGGAGATGAGGATGAAGGCCACGCCGATCACGGTGAGCGGCTCGGTGAACTGGAAGTGCTCCTGGGAGAAGAGCCGCGCCTGCCCGAGCATCTCCAGCACGGTGATCACCATCAGCATCGGCGTGTCCTTGAGCATGGAGATCACGTAGTTGCCGAGGGCCGGCACCACCCGGCGGACTGCCTGCGGCAGGATCACCGCGGTCCAGGTCCGCCGCCGCGGCAGGTTCAGCGCGGTCGCCGCCTCCCACTGGCCGGCGGGCACCGCCTCGATACCGGCCCGGTAGACCTGCATGGTGTACGTCGAGTAGTGCAGGCCGATCGCGAAGACGCCCGTCGCCAGCGCGGAGAAGGTCAGGCCCCACTCGGGCAGCACATAGAACAGGAAGAACAGCTGCACCAGCAGCGGGGTGTTGCGCACGAACTCCGTGACCACCCCGACCGGCCAGCGCACCCACCGGCTCGGCGTCCGCATCAGCAGCGTCCACACCAGGCCGAGGCTGAAGGACAGCAGCGAACCGAGCGCCACGGCCTCCAGGGTGACGAGCAGACCCCGCCAGAAGTCCGGCATGAAGTCGCTCACGGCGTTCCAGTCCCACTTCATGCGACCCGACCCCCCACTCCGGTCGTCTCCGCGCGCTTCAGCTCACGCGAAGCCGAGAACGTCCCGGCGTCCTTGCCGACCCCGGCCTTCAGCCGCTTCTCCAGGGAGCGCATCAGCCGGGTGAGCACGAAGGCGATCGCGAAGTAGATCAGCAGCACGTACGTGTAGATCTCGGCGCTCTGCTGGAGCGCGAGGCGCACCAGGTTGGCGCTGAACGTCAGATCGCCCATGCCCATGACCGACACCAGCGCGGTGCCCTTGAGCAGCTCGATCAGCAGGTTGCAGAAGGAGGGGATCATCTCCGGCACCGCCTGCGGCAGCAGGATCAGCCGCAGCCGCTGCGCCGGGGTGAAGCTGAGCGCGATACCGCCCTCCTGCTGCGCCGGGTCGACCGCGTTCAGCGCGCCGCGCACGATCTCCGAGCCGTACGCGCCGTACGTCAGCCCGAGCGCCAGCGTGCCCGCCCACAGCGGCACCAGCTGCCAGCCGAAGGCGACCGGCAGCACGAAGAACACCCAGAAGATCATCACCAGCGCCGAGGTGCCGCGGAACACCTCGGTGTAGAAGCCGGCCACGAAGCGCACGATCCACCGCCGGTGGGTGCGCGCGACGCCGACGACGAAGGACACCGCGGCGGCCAGCAGCGCGCTGAACACCAGCAGCTGGACGGTGGTCCAGACGCCTTTCAGTACCAGGTCCCACAGCCCCGAGGTCATCCGCCGCACAGCTCCTTCGCGGTCAGGTCGGTCATCTCGGCCTTGCTGAAGCCGAACGGCCGCAGGATCCGGAAGAGTTCGCCGCTCCGCTTCAGCTTGCGCAGCTCGACGTTGAAGGCGTCCCGCAGCCTCGTCTCCGTCGGCCGGAACGCGAACGCCCCGCCGTCGACGTGCGGTTTGCCCTTGACCAGCGGTGCGAAGGGCTTGGTGGCCTCCGTCTTGCCCGACTTCTTCACCACCTCGCGGGTGGTGAGCGCCGTACCGGCGAACACGTCGACCCGCCCGGCCTCGACGGCGTTCAGCCCGGCGACCTGGTCCGGGACGATCAGGATGTCGCCCTGCTTGTAGCCGGCCTCCACCGCGTACTGGATCTCGGCGTACCCGGTGCCGGTCGCGAACTTCGCCTTCTTCGCGACGACGTCCTTGTAGGAGTGCAACCCCATCGGGTTTCCCTTGCGGACGATGAACGAGTCCAGCATCTGGTAGTCCGGATCGGCGAAGATCACCTGCTGGCAGCGCTCCGGATTGACGTACATCCCGGCCGCCACGACATCGAACTGCTGCGAGTTCAGCCCGGGGATCAGCGAGCCGAACTCCGTCGGCACCGGCTGGACCCGGTCCACCCCGAGCCGTTTGAAGATCACTTTCGCCAGCTCGGGCGCCTCGCCCGTGAGATGGCCGTCCGTGTCGATGTACCCGAAGGGGATCTCGCCGGCGATCCCGAGCCGTACGACACCCTGTGCGCGGAGCCGGTCGAGCAGGTCGCCGCCGGGCACGCCCGACGCCGCCGCCACCCGCGTGCAGCCCGCGGCCCCCAGCGCGCCGAGCGCCGCGATGCCCGCGAGCACGGAGCGGCGACCGGGTCTGTGTTCCGACCGGAATGTGTGTACGTCGTTCCCAAGTGGTGGAGCCATGGCGGCGCGGCTACCCAAGCGCACGCCGCGTATGCACCCTGGATCTCATGGCAGATCGATTCGTCACCGTCTCCCTCGACAAGCGGGACGTGCGCTGTGTGGCCCGGCTGCTCGACGAGCGCGCGCCCCTGACCTGCGCCGCTGTGTGGGAAGCGCTGCCGCTGAGCGGCGACGTGTACCACGCCAAGTACGCGCGCAACGAGATCTACGCCCTCTTCCCGCCCTTCACCGACACCGAACCCCCACTGGAGAACCCGACGGTCACCCCGATTCCCGGCGATCTCTGTTACTTCTCGTTCGCCGGAACGGAGTTGGGCACGAAGGCCTACGGCTACGACCGCGCGGTCCGCCCCGGCACCACCGTCGTCGACCTGGCCCTCTTCTACGAGCGCAACAACCTGCTGCTCAACGGCGACGTCGGCTGGGTCCCCGGCATCGTCTGGGGCCAGGTGGTCGACGGCCTCGACGGGATGGCGGAGGCCTGCAACGACCTGTGGCGGACCGGGGCGGCGGGGGAGACGCTCAGCTTCCGCCGGGCGTGAGCCCCGCCTCGTACAGGGCGTGCGCGGCCCGCAGCACCAGATCGTCCCGGTGCCGGGCGGCGACGAGCTGCATCCCCACCGGCAGGCCGTCCCCGTCCGTCCCCACCGGGACGGTCGCGGCGGGCTGCTGGGTGAGGTTGAACGGGTAGGTGAACGGCGTCCACCCCGTCCAGCGGCGGAAGGGGGAGCGCCTCGGCACCTCCGCGCCCGCCTCGAACGCCGTCAGCGGCAGCGTCGGCGTGACCAGCAGGTCGAACGTCTGGTGGAACAGGCCCATGCGCCGCCCGAGATCCATGCGGACGTCCACCGCGGCCAGGTAGTCCAGCGCGCCGCTGCGGGCGCCCTGGGCGCAGATCTCCCGCAGCCCGGGGTCGAGCAACTGCCGCCGGCGCGGGGAGAACCGCTCGGTGAGCCGGGCCGCGCCGGCGAACCACAGGACGTGGAACGCCTCCACCGGCTCGCTGAAGTCGGGGTCGGCCTCCTCGACGTACGCGCCGAGTCCGGCGAGCCCGGCGACCGCCCGCCGTACGGCCGCCGCCACGGCCGGCTGGACCGCGACCTGCCCGCCCAGCGACGGCGAGTACGCCACCCGCAGCCCCCGCACGCCCCCCTCCAGCGCCTGGGTGAAGGAGCCCGGCGCGGGCGGCAGCGCCGACCAGTCGCGGGCGTCGGGCGCGGCGATGACGTCCATCAGCAGGGCCGCGTCGGCCGCGTCCCGGGTCATCGGGCCGACGTGCGACAGCGTGCCGAACGCGCTCGCCGGATACAGCGGCACCCTGCCGTACGTCGGCTTCAGCCCGAAGATCCCGCAGAACGCGGCCGGGATGCGGATGCTGCCGCCGCCGTCCGTGCCCAGCGACAGCGGGCCCGCGCCGAGCGCCACGGCAGCCGCGCTGCCGCCGCTGGAGCCGCCCGCGGTGCGCGAGGGGTCGTGCGGGTTGCGGGTGACGCCGGTCAGCGGGGAGTCCGTGACGCCCTTCCAGCCGTACTCGGGGGTGGTCGTCTTGCCGAGGAACACCGCGCCGTGCTCGCGCAGCCGGGCCACCGAGGGCGCGTCCTCCTCCCAGGCGCCCTGCTCGGACACCGTCCTCGAACCGCGCAGGGTCGGATGGCCGCGCAGCAGCAGGAGGTCCTTGACCGACACCGGCACCCCGTCGACCAGCCCGGCCGGCTCACCGCGCCGCCAGCGCTCCGCCGACTCCCGCGCCCGCGCGAGCGCGTCCTCCTCGGTCAGCCGCACGAACGCGTTCACCTCCGGTTGGCTCCGGCGGGCCCGCTCCAGGGCCTGCTCGGTCACCTCCACGGGGCTGAACTCGCCCTTGCGGTAACCGGCGAGGAGCCGGCCGGCGGTGAGGTCGGTGAGCTGCATGCACCCTCCAAGGGGTCAGTGACCGGGCACGTAACCACGCTTCTTGTCGACCACGTTCGGCAGTGACCTGCCCGCCGCCCAGCGCTCGTACAACTCCACGAACTGCACGCCCAGTTCGTCCCGCCAGCCGACCGTGTCCCCGCTCATGTGCGGGGAGACGATCAGCCCCGGCAGGTCCCACAGCGGGCTGTCCGCGGGGAGCGGCTCGGTGGCGAAAACGTCGAGGGCGGCGCCCGCGATCCAGCGCCGGGTGAGGGCGTGGGCGAGCGCGTCCTCGTCGACGAGCTGCCCGCGCCCGACGTTGACGAAGAACGCCGAGGGCTGCATCACCCCGAACCGGCGGGTGTCGAACATGCGGTGCGTCTGCTCGGTCAGCGGCGCCGCCGCGATCACCCAGTCCGCGCGGGAGATCAGCCGGTCCAGGTCCGCCGGACCGTGGATGCCGGTCCGCGGCGTCCGCCCCACCAGTGCCGTCGTCACGCCGAGGGCCTTCAGGGTGCGGACGATCGCCCGGCCGATCGGTCCCGAGCCGACCACGCACGCCCGCGTGCCCGCCACCCGCCGGCTCTCCCGGTGCCGCCAGCTGTGCTCCCGCTGGTACCCCAGCGTGCGCGGCAGATCCTTGGCGACCGCCAGCACCAGGGCCGCCACGTACTCGGCGATCGGCTGGTCGAAGATCCCGCGCGCGTTGGTGACGACCGTGTCGGACGCGGCCAGCTCCGGGCACATCAGATG
Source organism: Streptomyces sp. NPDC004561 (assembly GCF_053602155.1). Lineage (NCBI taxonomy): Bacteria > Bacillati > Actinomycetota > Actinomycetes > Kitasatosporales > Streptomycetaceae > Streptomyces > Streptomyces sp. NPDC004561. The sequence continues at coordinate 6,555 of NZ_JBSGDB010000035.1, read as the reverse complement.
GTCCACGCCCGCGCTCGCGGTGTGCACCCAGCGCGGCCTCGGCCCCTGCCCCGGCCAGGCCTCGCGCACCGCGTGCGAGGTGAAGTCCCACACCAGCAGGGCGTCCGCCGTGGGCAGCCGCTCGGCCAGCCGCGCCGCGTCCGTGTGCACGATCCGGGCGCGCCCGGTGAGCCGGCCGAGCCGCGGCGGTGGCTCGGCGTCCAGGACGAGGAGGGTGGGGAGGGTCGTCATACGGGGCGGCTCCCGGCGTCTGACATGCGCGGATTGACCACGCTCGCACCCGAACCTACCTTCGTCAACACGGGCGTACTCGCGATCCGTTGCCCACTCGTCTCCGAGCGTGAGGCCGGTGCCAGCCATGGACGTCTCCTTTCTCGGTGGCCCTCGCCCCCAGCGTGGTGTCGGCGTGGTGGCCCCCTTCGACTTCGCCCTCGACCGCGAGCTGTGGCGCTGGGTGCCCGACGAGGTCTCGCTGCATCTGACCCGGACCCCGTTCGTGCCGGTCGAGGTGAGCCTGGACCTGGCCCGGCTGGTCAGCGAGCACGAGACCCTCGGCGAGGCGGTCCGCGCGCTGACCGCCGTGGCCCCCGAGGTCGTCGCCTACGCCTGCACCTCCGGCAGCTTCGTCGGCGGGATCGCCGGGGAGCGGGCGATGTGCGCGGCGATGACCCGGGCCGGCGCCCTGCCCTCGGTGACCACGTCCGGGGCGCTGCTGGAGGCGCTGACCGAGCTGGGCGTCCGGCGGGTCGCGCTGGTCACGCCGTACACCGTGTCCGTGACCCGGGCGCTGGAGGAGTACGTCGCCCAGGCCGGGGTCCGGGTCACCGGCTGCGCCTTCATGGGCCTGACCCGGCACATCTGGCGGGTGCCGTACCGGGACCTGGTCAGGATGGCCCGGCGGGCCACCCGGCCCGGCGCCGCCGACGCGCTCTTCATCTCCTGCACCAACCTCCCGACGTACGACGTGATCCCCCAACTGGAGGCCGAGCTGCGCATGCCCGTCATCTCGGCCAACCAGGTCACGATGTGGGGGGCGCTGCGCCGACTGGGTACCCGAGCCGTGGGGCCCTATCAGGCGCTGTTGGACGAGGCCGCGCGGGAGCGGCCCGTACTGCCCGAAGAGACGCAGGAAGGCTGGACATGACCGCACTCGGATTCCTCTACCCGGGCCACTCCGCCGAGGACGACTATCCACGCATCGAGCAGCTCCTGGGCAGCGACATCCGGATGGACCTGATCCACACCGACATCGGCGAGGACGCGCACCGGGTGGACGCGCTGCGCGAGATGGGCTCCGCCGAGCGACTCGGCGAGGGCATGGAGCGGCTCCGGCTGGCCGGCGCCGAGACGGTGGTGTGGGCGTGCACCAGCGGCGGCTTCGTGCACGGCTGGGACGGCGCCCAGGAGCAGGTGCGCACGCTGGCCCGGCTGGCCGGGATGCCTGCCTCCTCGACCTCCTTCGCCTTCGTCCACGCGGCCCGCGAGCTCGGGCTGCGCCGGGTCGCCGTCGGCGCCACCTACCCGGAGGACGTGGCCGCGCTGTTCGCGGACTTCCTGCGGGCCGGCGGGCTCGAGGTGACGGGGGTGCGCTCCTCCGGGATCATCACGGCCGCGGAGGTCGGCACGTGGGGGGAGGAGGACGTGCTGACCCTGGCCCGGGCGGCCGACGTGCCGGACGCGGACGCGGTGCTCCTGCCGGACACCGCGCTGCACACGGCCGCGCACGTCGCGCTGCTGGAGAAGGCCCTGTCCAAGCCGGTCCTCACGGCCAACCAGGTGTCGGTCTGGGAGGGGCTGCGGCTGGCGGACCGGCGGGTGAACGCCCCCGCGCTCGGGACGCTCTTCACCCGGGAGCCGATCGTGCAGGTCTGACCCCGGTCAGGCTCACGGAATAAACGGGGACTGCCTCCTGTTACGGCTGCCAGACCGCTCACGCCGCGAAACAGGAGGCCCACACCGTGTCGGCAGACGAGGCAGACGAGATCCGGGGCACGACGCACGGGACCGCCCCCGCCCCCCTCTCCGTACTGGACCTGGTGACCGTCGGCGCGGGCCGGACCGCCACCGACGCGCTGCGCACCAGCGTGGAGCTGTCCCGGCTCACGGAGTCCCGGGGCTTCCACCGGTACTGGGTCGCCGAGCACCACTCCATGCCCGGCGTCGCCTCCTCCTCGCCCGCCGTGATCCTCGCCCACCTCGCCGCCCACACCGACCGGATCCGGCTCGGCTCGGGCGGCGTCATGCTGCCCAACCACGCACCGCTGGTGATCGCCGAGCAGTTCGGCACCCTGGAGGCCATGGCGCCGGGCCGCATCGACCTCGGCCTCGGCCGGGCCCCCGGCACCGACGGCGCCACGGCCGCGGCCCTGCGCCGCACCGACACCCTGAACGAGGGCGCCGACGACTTCCCGGAGCAGCTCGCCGAACTCACCCGCTTCCTGGACGACGACTTCCCCGACGGGCACCCCTACCGGCGGATCCACGCGATCCCGGGCCCGGTGCAGGCCTCCACGCCCGGCGGGGTCCAGTCCCCGCACCGCCCGCCGGTCTGGCTGCTCGGCTCCTCCGGCTTCAGCGCCCGCCTGGCCGGGCTGCTCGGCCTGCCGTTCGCCTTCGCGCACCACTTCTCCGCGCAGAACACCATCCCGGCGCTCGACCTGTACCGGCAGACCTTCCGCCCCTCCGCGGTGCTGGCCGAGCCGTACGCCCTCATCGGCGTCTCCGCCCTCGCCACGGACGAGGAGCGGGAGGCCCGCCGGCAGACCCGGGCGATGGGGCTGAACATGCTCCGGCTGCGCACCGGCCGTCCCGGTCTCTTCCCGGACCCCGAGGAGGCCGAGCGGCAGGAACTCGGGCCGATGGAGGAGGAGTTCATCGCCTCCTGGACGGCCAACGTCGTGCACGGCACGGCCGACGAGGTCCGCTCCGGCCTGGACGACCTGCACAAGCGCACCGGCGCCGACGAGTTGATGATCACCACGCACGCCCACCGCGGCGAACTGCGCCTGCGCTCCTACGAACTGATCGCGGACGCCTACGGGCTGCCGGCCGCGTAGGTCCCTACGGCGTGCCCGCCGCATAGGTCTGCGCGCCCAGCAGCTCGGAGATACGATCCGGCGGCACCGGACGGGAGTACAGCCACCCCTGCCCGGTGTCGCAGCCGATCCGGCGCAGCCGGGTGGCCTGGGCCGAGGTCTCCACGCACTCGGCGGTGACCGTCAGGCCCAGGCGGTGGGCCAGCTGGATCATCGCCTCGACGATGACCTCGTCGGCGGGGTTCGGCGGAACGCCCTTGGGCGCCTCCTCGTACTGGAAGCCGCGCACGAAGGAGCCGTCCAGCTTCAGCACCGACACCGGCAGCCGGCTCAGATAGGCGAGGTTCGAGTAGCCGGTGCCGAAGTCGTCGATGGCGATGCGCACACCCATGTCGCTGAGCGCCTGCAGGGCCTGGAGCGGGCGGCCCGCCGAACCCATCACCGCGGACTCGGTCAGCTCCAACTGGAGCAGATGCGGGGCCAGTCCGGTCTCGGCGAGGGTCGACGCCACGTCGGCGACCAGGTCGGAGTCCCACACCTGGCGCACGGCCACGTTCACGCTGACGAAGATCGGCGGCTCGCCGGGGTGGTCCAGCTGCCAGCGGCGGGCCTGCCGGCAGGCCGTGAGGAGCGCCCAGCGGCCCAGCTGGACGATCGAGCCGTCCTCCTCGGCCAGTCCGATGAACCGATTCGGCGTCAGCGTGCCGAACTGAGGATGATGCCAGCGGACCAACGCCTCGACACCGGACAGCCTTCCGTCCTCCATGCCGACCAACGGCTGGTACTCCAGGGCGAATTCGCCGCGCTCGATGGCGGGGCGCAGGGTGGAGGACAGGGCCTGGCGGGTCATGCGGTGCGCGTTGCGCTCGGGGTCGAACAGGGTCCAGCGGGCCTTGCCGTCGGCCTTCGCCCAGTACAGGGTCGTGTCCGCCGCCTGCATCAGGCCGGTCGCGGTCGTGCCCGCCGCGTGGCGCTCCACGACTCCGATGGACGCGGTCAGCGACAGGCGCTGCCCGGCCAGGTCGAAGGGTTCCTCCAGGGCCCTGAGCGCCGACTCGGCGAGATCGGCGAGCTGTTCGGTGCCGGTGGAGTCCTCCACGAGCAGCGCGAACTCGTCGCCGCCGAGCCGGGCCACCAGCGGTGTCACGGCGCGGGCGTACCCGGCCTCGTCGGCGACCCTGGTCAGGCGTTCGGCGACGGAGGCGAGGAGCCGGTCGCCGATCCGGTGGCCGAGGGTGTCGTTGACGGCCTTGAAGCCGTCGAGGTCCAGGTAGCACAGCCCGATCCGGCCGGTGCCGCTCTGCTCGTACGACTCCGCCTCCAGCGCGGCCGTCAGGCGCTCGAAGAACAGGGTGCGGTTGGGCAGCCGGGTCACCGGGTCGTGCATCTGCAAGTGCCGCAGCCGCGCCTGGAGTTCGCGGCGGGCGCCGATGTCGGTGACCGAGAGCAGCACGCCGGGGCCGCCGCCGGTCAGCGGAGCCACGGTGACCTGCGCCCACACCGAGTGCCCGTCGGGGTGCTTCAGCCGGCGGGTGCAGCGCAGTCTCGCCTGCCGGCCGCGCAGCACCTCGCGGTAGGCGTGCCAGGTGCGGGCGTCGGAGGCCAGGTCGACCAGGTCGGCGGCGACCCGGCCGGTGAGGGTGTCGGGGTCGGTGCCGAGCAGCTCGCCGAAGGCGGCGTTGGCGTCGACGACGAGTCCCTCGCGGTCCACCACGGCCATGGAGAGCGGTGCGGCCGCGAAGACACGGTGGTAGGTGGTTTGGTCACTGTCTGTGACGGCTGACCGGTCGAGGTCTGCCGCGGGCGTCGGCCCTTCGGACGTTCCGCTCACCGCTCGCTCCCGCAGTGCACTCGATCTCTGTCCGTGCCGGAAAGTGTGCCGATCATAGAGGCTGGCCCCGGGCCCTTCCAGCCAATCTCCAGTGTCCAGGACCGGGCGCGGTTTCTGACAGATCGTTTCTGCCCGCACCTGGACGGGTTATTGAGGCCCTCGACCAGTTGTGACGTTCCGTGAGTGTTTCGGGGTGTCGGGCGCCGGGGCGTGCCGGCGAACGGGTGGGACGCGCTCACCCTTCTGGTGCAGACAAACAGGGCGTGATGCATCAAACTACCGCAACCTGGGTGCGGGTCCGTCGAAACGCGTCCGGAGGTCATGTCCGTGCCCATGCTGCGCAGCACCGCCGCCGTGTGCACCACGCTGTCGGCGCTCGCCGCGACCTCGATCCTCTCCGGCCCGTCGGTCGCCGAGCCCTTCTCGACGGCACCGTGCGCCCTGCACCGGACCGAGGCCCACCACTCCGAGGGCGTGGACACCTGGAAGCCCGACTACACCCGTCCGACCCGGCCGCTGGACGCGGTGCTGGTGTTCCTGTCCTTCCCGGACGCCACCCCGCGCACCACGCCGGCCGAGCTGACCGCCGACCACTTCCCCGCCACCAGCCGCTTCTACGAGCAGGCCTCCTACGGGAAGTTCACGCTGCACCCGCATCCGCTGACGCACTGGCTGCGGATGCCGCGCCCCTCGACGGCGTACGCCATGCGGCGGGACTGGAGCGCCGAGGACCGGGCCGCCTATCTGCGCGACGCGTTCGCGGTGGCCGACAGGGAGGTCGACTTCTCGCGCTACCAGGTGGTGTACCTCGTCGCCGACCCGGACGCGCCCGGTGTGGACTCGGACGCCACCAAGGTCGTCAACCTGGACACCCCCATCCACGTGGACGGCACGGACGTGCGCCGGGTCGTCACGGTGTTCGAGAAACACCCCCCCGACCGGCTGGTCCTCGCCCACGAGACCGGCCATGTCTTCGACCTGCCCGACCTCTACCACCGCCCGGTCGACGGCAAGGGCGAGTGGGACACCTACGTCGGCGACTGGGACCTGATGGGCAGCCAGTTCGGGCTCGCCCCGGACATGTTCGCCTGGCACAAGTGGAGGCTCGGCTGGCTGGATCCGCGCCAGGTGGAGTGCGTGCGCGGCGCCGGACCGACCCGCCTCACCCTGGAGCCGCTCGAGGCCGGGCCCGGGGTCCCGGTGCAGGGCGCGGGCGGCGCGCCCGCGTTCGGTCTCGGCGACGGTGTGAAGCTGGCCGTGGTCCGCACGGGTCCGGACAGCGCCCTCGCCTTCGAGGCGCGCAGTGCCGCCGGCAACGACCACTCGACCTGCCGGGAGGGCATCCTCGTCTACCGGGTGCACAGCGGCGCGGAGTCCGGCGGCGGCCCGGTCGAGGTGGTGGACGCCCACCCGCACACCGAGGCTTGCTGGGAGAACTCGGTCTACCCGCCCCTCGCGGACGCCCCGGTCGCCCTGGGGGAGAGCTTCACCGTGCCCGGGGAGGGCGTGAAGGTGGAGGTGGAGGACCGCACGGCGTCGGGGGCGTGGAACGTCAAGATCACACCCGGGCTGACCGGCTGATCATTCGGCCGATCTCTCGGCCGACGCCCACCGGCCCGGTCCGAGGGGGGCGTGGGTGGCGAAGCCCCCACACGCGCGGCGAATCCGTGCTGAAACAACGATGGCGAG
>NZ_JBSGDB010000034.1:0-34535 GCF_053602155.1 Streptomyces sp. NPDC004561 | reverse complement strand
GTGTGCGACCCCGCAGGGGAACGCCACGAGCAACGGAACCATCGTCACGACGTGGGGGCGCCGGGGCACCACCCGCGGCCGCTAGACCACGGTCAACTGCATGAAGCCGTAGGAGAACCGGCCGCTCTCCGGGACCCAGCACAGCACCTTCTGCCCTGGCTCGAAGCGCCCGCCGTTGAGCAGTTCCTCAAGCATGATGAACACCGACGCCGAGCCGGTGTTGCCCTTGTACTCGAGGTTGGTGAACCACTTCTCCTCCGGGACACCGAGCCCGCACTCGCGGAAGGTGTCCATGACCGGCTGCCGGAAGTACGCCGATGAGTAGTGCGGCAGGAACCAGTCGTAGTGCTCGCCGCTGACGTCCCGCCGCTCCTTCAGGACCGTGATGCTCTCGGCGAGCAGCTTCATGATCAGATCGCCGAGCTGCCGCGCGTCCTGCTTGATAAAGAAGTGCCCGGCCTCCAGCGCTTCGCGGGGCGTCTCTTTCTGCCGCCAGCCGGTGAACGACCCGTCCTTCCCCTTGCTCGCACCCATGTACATGCAGGGGTCGGCGAGATGCGCCATCGAGATGGTCTCGATCCAGTCGACGCGCAACGACACCGACGAACCCCGGGGTTCGTCGGTGACCAGGACGGCGGCCGCGCCGTCGGACAGCATCCAGCGCAGGAAGTCCGCCTCCAGGGCGACCACCGGGCTGGATTCCAGACGGGCCACCGACGCGTCCTCGTCCGCGTCGGCAGGCCGGTGGTCGGAGGCGAAGTACCGCGCCCGCAGCCCCGCCGAGGCCGTCTCCGAAGCGGTCGCAACGGCGTTGCGGCTCGCGCCGGACAGCACGCTGAGGTAGGCGTACTTGAACGCGGTCAGGCCGGACATGCACACCCCGGCCGTGCTCACCGCCTCACACGGCGGCGCGCCCAGGTCCGCGTGCACCATCACCGCGTGGCCCGGCAGCAACTGGTCGGGCATGGTCGTGCCGCAGGACAGGGTCTCCAGCTCGGCCAGCTGGAAACCTGTGCGCCTGCACAGCTCGTGAACCGCCTCGATCGTCAACTGGGCGTTGGTGTGGGTCGCTTCGCCGGTCACCGGGTCGATGGCATAGTGACGGGTCTTGATGCCGTTGTTGCGCAGCACCATCGCCCTGGTGCGCGACCGGACGCCGCCGATCCGGCCGAGCACGTCCTCGATCCTACTGTTGTCGACGGGCTCGTTGGGCAAGACGACGCCGACACCGGAAATGTACGCGGGCATGGGTCCTTGGATCCTCTCGGTTGGTTGTACAGAGCAGGGGCTACGGCCGTAGACCGCGTACGTAACGGTTGAGACGGCGCGCGAAGACGATGCGCGCCACGGGCGTCAGCAGCGCCGACGCGAGCAGCACGACGGGCAGCCAAGTCACGAGCATCAGGACGAAGAGCCCGATCACCGGCTGACGTGCGAGACTTCCGGGTCCGCCGCATCGCCGGGCCAGCCGGGCGATCGCCTCCATGGGCGGCACGACGGCCGCCTCGGGCAGCAGCGAGCCGACGTTGAGGTTGACCGGCGCCACGTCGGACAGCAGGGGGGTGGGCTCGGGTTCGGCCCAGCGGTCCCGGGTCTCAAGCAGCCGCTCGCCGACGCGGCCGAGCGCGTCGATGTCGCCGCGCGCGACCCCGGCAGCGGGCAGCAAGGCCCTCTTGTCGCGACGCCCGGTAATCATCAGCAGCGGAGCGGTGATGTATCCGGCCAGCGAACCACCCTGGTGCGTGAGGACGATGCTGTCGGTGTGCCGACCACCGGCGCGCGCGATGAGGGCGCGGACCCTGGCGTAAGCGCGCTGCCACATCTGGCGACAGCACGTCACACTCACCACACGTGCGCCACGCAGGACTTCGGCCTCGGACGCGGCAAGAAACGCCTGGATGGGCAGTGACGGCGACAGGAACCACACCTGCCAGCCGAGGATGACGAGGTCGAAGCGTTGGTCCGGGTCAAGGCCGACGGGGGCGAGCGGCGGGGGCTCGCCGTTGAGGGACTCCGGCATACAGTCGAAGAACTCCCGCACGCCCCAAGGAAAGGAGTAGGCGGGCGCCGTGTCGATCCGTAGCCAAGAGATCTCCACGTCAGGCGCCTGGAGAGGAGCAGTGAGTGCTTCGAGGGCCTTCCGGACGTCACCGGATTGCGAGTAGTAGACGACGAGAACACGCTTCACGCCACCCTCCATGAACGGACGGGCGAAGAGAGCACGGCGGCGGCGAAGCGCCACTTACAGACAAAAGTCACGAACAACTAGATAGCCGTCAAGTATCCCCCCAATGGCGCAATCACCCGATAGCGGGCGTGTCCTAGCCGCGGCATTCCGATCCCGCCCGCTGAGCTCCTCGCCGTGGCGTATGCCGGGTGATCCCAGCGCGCAGGCGGCAGCATAAGGATCACGTCGACGGCGAGAACGCGCTGCAGAGCGTGCACGTAGGCGTCGGGGGCTGGCTAGGCCGAGAGCGGCGGACGGCGCGCTGATCATCGGGCGGCGGACCTCCTGTGAGTGATGTGGGTGGCCTTCTCCCGGAGCTCCGATGTGATCGGGGAGGTGTGGCAGTACGCCGCCGAGAGGCGAACTGCCACAGGTAGCACCCTGACTTCGGGCGCCTGCGGATCCGGGAGGATCGTGGCTCAAGCCCCCAGCCGCAAGGCCGGCCGTGAGTCACGCACTCAACGATGGCCGCCGGTGGCCCTGACACTCATGGGCGTTTATGAGCGCGCGGGCGAGCAGCCAGGCCAGTCTGCCGACTCACCGCCGAACTTCCCCTTCGCCCGTCCGGTCACTGAGCGTATGGGCGGGTGAGTACTGATGTGTTGGGGCGATGGGTGCCGGACCGCCCCGAGGATGCGGCCGCGGTGTTCGCCAAGGCGGACTTCCCGTGGTGGATCGCCGGCGGATACGCGATCGAGCTCGCGGCCGGCCGTGAACTGCGCCCGCACGGTGATCTCGACGTATTGGTCCTCCGCCGCGACCAGGACCTCGTACGTGATCTCCTGGCTGACTGGGACCTGTACGTGGCGGACCCGCCCGGCCAGGGGAAGCTGCGACCGTGGCGTCCTGGAGAGGTCCTCCAGCCGCCGCTCCACGACATCTGGTGCCGCCGCACGCCGGAGGCCCCCTGGTCCATCCAGCTCATGCTGGACGAGGCCGAGGGCACCCAGTGGGTCTCGCGGCGCCACTCCATGATCCGGCTACCGATCGTCAGGCTCGGCCGAACGAACGAGACGGGTATCCCGTATCTCGCGCCCGAGGTGCAGCTCTTCTACCAGGCGAAGGCGACCAGGGAGAAGGACGAGACCGACTTTGATGCGGTACTGCCGCTGCTGGACGCTCCGGCATGCGCCTGGCTGGCGGGGGCGATCAGGGTGATCGCACCCCGTCACCCCTGGCTTCTCAGACTCCAGCCGGTCAGCCGAACGTGAGCAGCGGAAAGTCGTAGAGGTCGGGGTTGCGAGGCCGGTTCATCGTGGGCGACGTGACCTCCACGATCAGCAGTTCGCCGAGGAACTGGATCTTGGCGCTGAGGAGGTGGCTCGTCCTGCCGTCGGCCGACTGGGCCTTCAGCCGGCAGAGACGTGGATGTGCGGGAGTATCTCGCCGGTGGCCGGATCGTGGGCGAGGGTGCCCGCGCCGAACGCCTCGACGTTGGTGACGTACGTCTTCGCCCGGACCGGCGCGTCCGGGTCCGCCAGCTTCTCGCAGGCGCCCACGATCTCCGCCTCCGCGAAGGCTCCGATGAACGAGGGGCGCGTCCACCAGGAGCGGATCATCCAGCAAGGGGAACTCGTCGGCCAGCTCGTCCTCGAGGCGACGCTCCTCGGTCTCCAGCAGCGCGTACGAGTGGTTCGCAACCAGGCGTACAAGCCGTTCTTCCGCCGCGTGCACATCCCGGAGGTACCGCGCTCCGTCCAGCGGGTGGAATCCGGTAGAGACAAGCCAGCACCTCGGCGCTGTTACCGACCAACGGCGCCAGCATCTGAGCGCAGGCCGCAACGCCCTGCGTATGTGCCCATCTGCGCGGGAGACTGCTACTCAGCAGCTCGCCAGCCATTTCATACGCCCAGTCAACCTCGGTCGTTTTCACGCGGGGAGGATGTGGCAGCAACGTCCACAATGTCTTGGGCGCTTCCGTGATCGTGCTCACGAGTGTCGGCAACGGCTGAATTTGGGCTCTGACTCACATGCGGTGGTAACGCATTGTGGCAATGGTCACTGACGGCAAGGCGTGCGGGTCGGAGAGGTATACGGGGTTGTCCGGCTGGCTTCTCGTCACCGAATGTCGCTGGCCTTCGCCGATCCGGAGCACGGCGTTGCCGTCGGGTACACGATGAACCACATCGTCGGAGGAGCCGACGATGTGCGTGCGTCTTCGCTGGTCAACGCGGTACGAAGGTCGCTGGCATAGCTGGTCGTTGTGCAAAGCGGTGAGAGCCGCCATGGTCGGGCCTGGTATCCGGCTCATGGTCGACGTGCGGCGTGAGCGATTGCGTGACCGCCAGGTCCGCAATGCTGTGACCTGCGGTGGTCGGGCCCGTGGTCGGCGGCGTTACCAAGCGCGGGCGGAGCAGCTAAGGACGGCGGGACTGCATCCAGCCGACCTTGTGATCCTGGTCCGGGACGTCGATGGGGTGCCATACGGGCGCTGACGGCCCGTGCTGGAGCAGGTCAGTCATCGCCGCGGCGAGGACAGGGACAGTGTGCAGGAAGCTGGACAGTGCCAGGGCCTTGGTGGCTGCGTGCAGGGCGTGGATGCGTGTGGTGATGCCGGTTGGACCGGTGCCGTCCAGGACGAACAGCAGCCGCGGGAATAGGGCGTAACGGCGCCTCCACTCCTCTGCCGGGGGCTGCTGGGCAAAGGTTGGGCGGGGGCGTGCGACGGGTGTGGGCACGTAGGCGTGGAGGCGGGCGTAGGCACCGAGTTTGGCGGCCAGACGTTCGGGGCCCATGGTGGCCCGGTCGACCTCCACGAAGGCTCGAAGCATCGACCCGCCGTCGTCGGAGCTGCGGTAGTACAGGAGGGCGTCGGGGATGACGGCCTCTCCGTTGCCGAGGGGGTGGTAGACCTCGGGGATCCAGTCCAGCGGCCGACACACGTCCCCGCGGCGACGGGCGTCTTGCAGGAAAGCAAGCCCGGTCTGCGTCACCGCCAGCGCGTGTCCTGCCCGCAGCCGCGCCGCTGTGAGGTCGGCGATCAGCTTCGGTGGCTGCCACTCCCGCAACTCCGGCCACTCGGAAGCGATCTGCACGCCGTAGTGGGTAACAAACCACACCCGCGTGCGCCCGGCCTGGGGCAGGGTGATGCGGTCCACCAGACCCTCACTGCGCAGCTTGGCCAGCCTGCGTCGCGTCTGCTCGATCCGCACCCTGGGCGCGATCACCCGATGCATCTGCTCTGTCGTCGCCATCCGGTACTGCGCCAGTACCGCCAACGCCAGTCGGTCCCCGCCACCCGCGTCCCCGCTCACCATCGCCACCGCCTGGCCCTCCCGTACAGTGCGGCACCGCTTCACCGGCGCCGCGCGTCTGAACAGACCAGCAGCCGGCCCCGACCACACGTGCGACCGTGGAGGCCCAACCAGCATCACGATCCGATAACCCCGCCCCCGACCAGGCCCACAACTCCGCCGAAAGCCCCACCAGTATCCCCGCCGACAACTCTCCGCACCCCCCGCGCGTCGGACAGCGTATCCGCAGCTCACCATGTCTTTCCGGCGTAACCGGGAGCCCGACATCCCCCTATGCGCCTCTCGCAGCCGACCCTGAAACAAGAAGAGAGTGTGGGGCGGGCTGGGGCCGGCGGTCGGCGCGGCGGGGGATCGAGCGGCCCGAGGTCCTGTTGCGCGTCGGCTGAGGCCTCCACGCTGGGCGTTGGGCAGGCCAGCGCAAAAGAAGGACCAGCAGGAGCGGCCCAGGGAAGACAACGACCATACGTCTGGTCAGCGTCGAGCGATAAAGCGCAGGAACTCAAGCCAGCGCTATCGAGACGGTGCAGGACCACCTCGTGCAACCTGCCCCACAACGGTCGCGCTCCAAGCGGCGACGGCGGGGCCGACCGCGAGCGCGGGGGCGATCAAGAAGCGTGTGTTGTGCGACGAGGAGTCGGGTTCATCTTTCGACCTGCCTTCGGTGACACCAATGCGACGGAAGCGCGTGAGTCCGGCCGCCCGCCGCAGGAACGCAGCGACGCCCTGGGGTGCCCGGCGTCACGCTGTACCTATGTGACCTCACCGGTGGCACGACGCTGTGAGGTCGATGGCGCTTCTACAGGATGACTTCCGGCTCGTCGCCCGGCACTTCACGCCGACCGCTTGCGCGACGTCGTCTTCTTCGCCGTCGTCTTCTTCCCGGCCGTCGCCGACTTCGGCGTGCTCTTCGCCGCGGCCGTCTTCTTGGCCCCCTGCGTCTCCTTCGACGTGGACTTCCGTGCCGTGGTCTTCTTGGCGGGGGCCGTCTTGGCCGACTTCTTGGTGGCCGTCTCCTTGGGCGCGGTCCGGCCCCGTGGGAGGGATCTGACCTCGGCCTCCTCGGCCGGCTCCGCGCCGCGGGACTCGCGGGCGGCGCGCACGCTGTTCTCCAGGGCCGCCATCAGGTCGAGCACCTTGCCGCCGGCGGCGGGTTCCGGGGTCTCGGGCGGCGCCTCGCCGGAGGCCTTGGCCGCGAGGACCTCCTCCAGGGCCTCCCGGTACTCGTCGTGCAGGTCCTCCAGGTCGACCTCGCCGAGGGTGTCCATCAGGGCGTCCGCGAGGTCCAGCTCCTTGTCGCGGATGGTGACCTCCGTGTCCGGGGCGACTCCCTCGGGGGCGCGGACCTCGTCCGGCCACAGCAGGGCGTGCATGGCGATGGCCTCGCCGACCACGCGCAGCATCCCGAGGCGCTCCCGGCCCCGCAGCGCGAACTTGGCGATGGCGACCTTGTTGCTGCGCTTCAGGGCCTCGCGCAGGAGGGTGTACGGCTTGGCGGCGGGGGCTCCGCTCGCCGCGAGGTAGTAGGCCGCGCCCATCTGGAGGGGGTCGATCCGGTCGGCCGGTACGAACGCGACGATCTCGATCGTGCGGGCGGTCGGGATGGGCAGGTGGGAGAGGTCCTCGTCGCTGATGGGGATGATCGTGCCGTCCGCGTCCTCGTACCCCTTGCCGATCTCGCCCTGGCTGACCTCGCGGTCCTCCAGTTCGCACACCTTGCGGTAGCGGATGCGGCCGTTGTCCTCGGTGTGGATCTGGCGGAAGGCGATCGAGTGGCTCTCGGTCGCGTTGACCAGCTTGATCGGGATGCTGACGAGCCCGAAGGAGATGGCGCCGTTCCATATCGATCGCACGTGCCGCACTCTCCCTTTCCCGATTTCTCCGGTTTGTCTGGGATTGTCATCGTATGACGCCTATCACAGAGGTGGAGGGGCGGCGGGTCGCGCTCAGCAACCTGGCGAAGGTGCTGTATCCGGAGACCGGCTTCACCAAGGGGGAGCTGCTGCACTACTACGCGACCACCGCGGATGCCCTCCTGCCGCATCTGCGCGACCGCGCGGTGTCCTTCCTGCGCTATCCGGACGGCCCCGAGGGCCAGCTGTTCTTCACCAAGAACGTGCCGCCGGGTACGCCCGAGTGGGTCACCACCGCCGAGGTCCCGCGCTCGTCGGCGGACAGCCCGGCGCGGATGGTGGTGCTGCAGGACCTGCCGAGCCTGGTCTGGGCGGCGAACCTGGTCACCGAGCTCCACACCCACCAGTGGCTGGTGCGGTCCCCGGACGAGGCCGACCGGCTGGTGTTCGACCTCGATCCGGGGGCGCCGGCGACGATCGTGCAGTGCTGCGAGGTCGCCCTCTGGCTGCGGGAGCGGCTCGCGGCGGACGGGATCGAGGCGTACCCGAAGACGGCCGGGTCGAAGGGGCTGCATCTGCTGGCGGCCGTGCGGGGCGCGTCCTCCGAGCGGACGAGCGAGTACGCGAAGGCGCTCGCGGTGGAGGCCGAGCGGGCGATGCCGAGACTGGTGGTGCACCGGATGACGAAGAGTCTCAGGCCGGGGAAGGTCTTCGTGGACTGGAGCCAGAACGCGGCCCGCAAGACCACGGCCACCCCCTACACCGTGCGCGCCCGCCGGGTCCCGCTGGTCTCCGCACCGGTGACCTGGGAGGAGGTCGCGCAGTGCCGGTCACCGGGCGTGCTGGAGTTCCTGGCCGACGACATCGCCCCGCGCCTGCGGGACCACGGCGATCTGCTGGCCCCCCTGCTGGACCCGGAGCGCGCAGGTCTCCTGCCCTGACCTGCCGAACCCAAGAAACCGAGAAACCGAAGAAAGCCCGTCCCCCTAAACCCTCCCCCACGTCCTCCGGTCCCGTGCCATCGCGTGCAGCGCCTCCACGTCCGCCGGCTTCAGTACGCCGCCCAGCCGGGCCAGGGCCGCCAGTTCCGGGTCCGTGAGGATGCGGGTGCCGCGCGGTTCGGCGGTCACGGTCACCTCGGCCACCGGGCCGGCCAGGGCCAGGACCGGGTGGACCTCGGCGGTGAGGGCGTGGGTGGCGCGGTCGGCCAGGGCACGCAGCCGGCGCAGCAGGGGCTCGGCCTCGCGGCGGCCCACGGTGACCATCGGGTCGGCGACCCGCACCCGTGCCTTGCGGGCGTACAGGGCGTGTACGGCGAACAGGCCGCCGGGGCCGATCGCCAGGTGGTGGATGCGGTCGCCGCCGGGCAGCGGTACGGAGTGCAGGGTGTGCCAGCCGGCGCCCTCCAGCCGGTCGAGGGCGTCGCCGACGGTCTGCTCGGCGGTCAGGGCGCGCCGGCGCGGGTCGGGGCGCAGCCGGTGGGCGGGGCCGGGGTCGCGGTCGAGGGCGATCAGCAGGGCCTCGCCGGGACGGTTGGGCGCCAGGTCGTCGTCCGGGTGCAGGGCGAGGCGGGAGAGCTCGGCGGGGGTCGGGACCGGGGGCGGGCCCACGGTCACCGGGCCGGTCAGGAAGGGTCGCAGGGCGTCGAGCACGCCCTCTCTGTCGTCCTCGCCGAGCAGGTTGACCCGGCCGGTCTCGCGGTCGTACCAGGCGGCGTTGCTTCCGTCCGGGCGGCAGACGTACAGCCGCTCCCGGCCGTGCCGCAAGGCCGGCACCACGCGCAGTCCGCTCATGCGCCATCACCCCTCGACCATGGGAACAGGCGGGGTGCTCCCGGGGCAAGAGCGGTTACCTTGGAGAACGGCCCTGCGAGGGGGAGTTGGGGAGGCGCCGTTGCGGACCCGCGGGAAGCAGCCCGACGTACCGGCTCCGGAGAGCCCGTGGAGCGAGATCGTGCCCGGCCTGTGGATGGGCGGGCACCAGTTCCGGGGCCGTTCGGGCCGGCTGGAGTTCGCCGTCGTACGGGACGAGTTCGACGTGGTGCAGAGCCTGCTGCGGCTGCCGGGGTACGGCCCGGACGTGGGCGTCGAGCACCATGTGTGGCCGATACCGGACGGTCCGCTGGACGGGACGCAGCTCGCCGGCGTGATGCGGCTGGCGCGGGCGGTGAACGACGCGCTGGACGCGGGCCGCCGGGTGCTCGTGCGCTGTTACCACGGGTACAACCGCTCGGGGCTGGTCATCGCGCACGCCCTGGTGCAGCGGGGCGGGACGGCGGACGAGGCCATCCGGCTGATCCGGGCCCGGCGGTCGGCGTGGGCGCTGCACAACCAGTTGTTCGTGGAGTACCTGCGCGCGGGGTTGCACACCGTGCGGCTGCTGGAGGAACTGGCCGAGTAGCCTCTGTCCCAGCACCGCACCCAGGTGCGCATTAAGGACTTTCCTAAGAATCTACGAATATCAGGATCCACCCATACTTCTGTACGAATCTACGAATTAAGGTGTACGGGGCCCATCCTTCCCCGACGCCCCAGGAGCACCGTGCCAGCCCGTCGTCCCGTGCGCACCGCCCTCGCCGTGGTCCTCGTCGCCCTGCTGTCGGCGACGGCGGCGGCCTGCGGGGACGCCGGCGGGCTGAAGGCCGCCGGGCCGACCCAGACGGCCGTCAGCCCCGCCAAGCTCTGGCCCGACCTCCGGCCCGCGTCCAGCCCGGCCTATCCGTACGACGTGGCGACCAGGGAGATCGTCAAGGGCGTGACGGTGCCCGGCGACGACATCCGGAAGGTGGACCCGGTGGACGTCGTCGAGGCGGAGATCCGGGCGCATCCGGACGACTACGCGTCGAAGGGCGCGTACCACGGCACGGTGGACCGCGTGAAGGAGTGCCGGCCGGGCGGGAACGCGGCGCGGTGCCCGCTGCTGAAGCCGTACTACCGGGACCTGACGGGGGACGGCCCGCTCGATCTGACGCTCGGCTTCCGGCTGTACCCGACCAACCAGACGGCCGTCCGGGTCTACACCGTGGAGCGGCACCGGCTGGTGCAGGTGCTGGCCGACAACGACGCGATCATCGGGGTGGAGCTGGCCGGCCGGGCGCTGATCGAGCGCTCGCCGGCCGACATCTCCGGCTACGAGTACCGCACCACCTGGGAGTGGGACCCGGGCCAGCGCGCGATGGTGTTCTCCCGCGACGAGTACCTGCACACCGGTGACGGCCGCAGCGGCCGGAAGCAGTCCCCATCCCCGTCGGCCAGCCCCTCCGCGAGCGCGCCATGAGGATAGGGCTGCCCCAGTGGGCCGGGACGCTCGCGGTGAAGGCGGCCGTGTTCATCACGGTGATGTGCTGCGCGCTGGCCGCGCTGCTCGGCGTCCTCGTGCACGTCTCGGTGACCAACCAGACCGTCGGCCAGGCCCGCGGCCTCGCGCTGTCCCGGCTGCAGGACGCCACCCAGGCGTACGAGGCCGGGGACGCGCTGCTGCCGGGCGCCGGGGTGGACCCCGAGGGGCTGCCCGCGCCGCTGCGGGAGCTGGCGACGGACGGGCGGCGCGGCACGATGGTGTCCACGCACCAGGGCCGCCCGACGATGTGGGCGGCGGGACCGGTGGCCGGGCAGCGGGCGCTCGCGGTGGAGGTCGACTACTCGCAGTCGGCCCGCACCATCGCCGGCCTGGACAACTCGATCCTGTGGTCCTCGGGGCTCGCCATCGGGGCGACGGTACTGGTCGGCGCGTTCGCGGTGACCCGGGTGACCCGGCGGCTGCACGGCACCGCGCGGGTGGCCCGCCGGATCAGCGCGGGCGACCTGGACGCGCGGGTGAACGACCCCCGCACCAAGGATCCGACCCGGCCGCCGGACGAGGTGGCGGCGGTGGCGGCCGCGCTGGACTCGATGGCCTCGTCGCTGCAGGGCAAGCTGCTGAGCGAGCAGCGGTTCACCGCGGACGTGGCGCACGAGCTGCGCACCCCGCTGACCGGGCTGCACGCGGCGGCCGAGCTGCTGCCGCCGGGCCGGCCGACCGAGCTGGTGCGGGACCGGGTGGCGGCGCTGCGCACGCTCACCGAGGACCTGCTGGAGATCTCCCGGCTGGACACCGGCCGGGAGAAGCTGGAGGTCGACTCGGAGGAGCTGGGGGCGCTGGCCGGGCGGGTGGTGCGGGCCTCGGGCACCGAGACCGAGGTGCGGATCGTGCGGGACGCCCGGGTGGAGACCGACCGGCGGCGGCTGGAACGGGTGCTGGGCAATCTGGTGGCCAACGCGCACAAGCACGGGGCGGCTCCGGTGGTGCTGACGGTGGACGGGCCGGTGGTGACCGTGCGGGACCACGGGGGCGGGTATCCCGGCTATCTGGTGGCGCACGGGCCGCAGCGGTTCCGGACGGAGGGCGGGGCCAAGGGGCACGGGCTGGGGCTGACCATCGCGCTGGGGCAGGCGGAGGTGCTGGGCGCCCGGCTGTCGTTCGCCAACGCCGTGGACGGGGGCGCGGTCGCGACGTTGAGCCTGCCGGTGGTCGAGGAGCGGTAGGCCGCCCCTAAGGGAGCACTGTGACAGGCGCCGGAAACGGGCCGCTCCTAATCTGGCGATGAGTCAGAATCTACCCCGTTTCCGGAGGTACCCCCATGTCCGTACGCTCCTCCCTCGGTCGCGCCGTCGCCGTAGTCGCCGTCACCGGTGCGCTGGTCGGCGGCGTCGCGGCCGGTCCCGCCGCGGCCGGCGACGGCGGCCGCAAGGCCGGCGCGCACTTCTCGACGGGTGTCGTCACCATCCGGGGCGGCATGTGGCTGCGGGACCGGCCGGGCCGGGGACGGCGGGTGAGGTTCGTCAGACGGGGGCAGCTGGTGGAGATCTTCTGCCGCGCCCGCGGGGAGTTCGTGGGCGGCAACCCGTTCTGGTACCTGCTCGCGGACGGCACCTGGGCCTGGGGTCCGGCGCGGTTCATCCGGGTCCTGGGGCCGGCGCCACGCTGGTGCTGACGCGGCCGGGGAACATCACGCACAAGACGCCCCGTTTGGGTAGGTTCCGGGCATGACCAAGGCCGGAACCACCGTGGCGGCGGCCCCCGCTCCCCCGTCCGCCGTACGCCTCCCCCGGCGCCGTGGCATCGAACTCGCCCTGATCGTGCTGGCCGTCGGGCTGTCGGTGTACGGCTACTGCGCGGTGGGGCTCGCCCGGACCGGCAGGGTCCCGCCCGGCGCCCTGGGGTACGGCGCCGGGCTCGGCGTCCTCGCCCTGCTCGCCCATCTCGCGGTCCGCGTCCGGGCGCCGTACGCCGACCCGCTGCCGCTGCCGATCGCGGTGCTGCTCAACGGCCTGGGCCTGGTGCTGATCTACCGGCTGGACCTGGAGACGCCGGGCCCTCCGGCGGCGCCCGCGCAGCTGGTGTGGTCCACGCTCGGGGTGGCCCTGTTCATCGCCGTCGTGCTGGTGCTGCGCGACCACCGGTGGCTCCAGCGGTACTCCTATGTGTGCGTGGTCGCCGCGCTCGGCCTGTTGCTGGCGCCGATCCTGTTCCCGGCGGTCAACGGCGCCCGGATCTGGATCCGGATCGCCGGATTCTCCATCCAGCCCGGGGAGTTCGCGAAGGTGCTGCTCGCGGTGTTCTTCGCCGCCTATCTGGCCGCCAACCGCAACGCGCTCGCGTACACCGGCCGCCGGCTGTGGCGGATGCAGTTCCCCACCGGCCGGGTGCTCGGCCCGATCGTGACGATCTGGCTGCTGAGCGTCGGCGTGCTGGTCCTGGAGCGGGACCTCGGCACCTCGCTGCTGTTCTTCGGGCTGTTCGTGGTGCTGCTGTACATCGCCACCGGGCGGACCGGCTGGATCGCGGTGGGGCTGGTCCTGGCCGTGCTGGGGGCCTTCGCCGTCAGCCGGTTCGAGCCGCATGTGAACGGCCGGATCGAGGACTGGCTGCACCCGTTCGCCACCATCGAGGCGGGGCAGGGCCCCAACCAGCTCTCCCAGTCGCTGTTCGCCTTCGCCGCGGGCGGTCTCCTCGGCACCGGCCTCGGGCTCGGGCACTCCGTGCTCATCGGCTTCGCCACCAAGTCGGACTTCATCCTGGCGACGGCGGGCGAGGAACTGGGCCTCGCGGGCCTG
Organism: Streptomyces sp. NPDC004561; assembly: GCF_053602155.1. NCBI lineage: Bacteria > Bacillati > Actinomycetota > Actinomycetes > Kitasatosporales > Streptomycetaceae > Streptomyces > Streptomyces sp. NPDC004561. Next base: position 21,109 of record NZ_JBSGDB010000034.1, on the reverse strand, counting down.
GCGGCGATCATCCTGCTGTACGCCCTGCTGGTGGAGCGCGGCTACCGGGCGGGCCTCGCCCTGCGCGAGCCGTTCGGGCGGCTGCTCGCGGTCGGGCTCGCCTCGATCCTGGCGCTCCAGGTGTTCGTGATCGCCGGCGGGGTGACCGGGCTGATCCCGCTGACCGGCATGGCGATGCCGTTCCTCGCCCAGGGCGGCTCCTCGGTGGTCACGAACTGGGCGATCGTGGCGCTGCTGATCCGGGTGAGCGACTCCGCGCGCAGCCAGTACGACGGCCGGGAGGCACCGTGACCGAGTACGGCGGGATGGGCGGCGAGGACGGCCGGCCGATGGGCCGCTACATCCGGCACGCGTGCGCGTTCTGCACGCTGCTGCTGGCGGCCCTGCTGGTCAACGCGGCCCGGGTGCAGGTCGTCCAGTCCGGCCTCTACGACGGCAATCCGGCCAACCGCCGTCCCGCGATCGCCCGTTACCAGCAGCCGCGCGGCAACATCCTGGTCGGCGGCGAGCCGGTCACGGGCTCCGTGGACACCCGTGAGCAGCTGCGCTACGAACGCACCTACCGGGACGGCCCGTTGTACGCGCCGGTGACCGGCTTCGCGTCCCAGTCGTACGGCACCACGTTCCTGGAGCACGCCGAGGACGGGGTGCTCGCCGGCACCGATCCGATGCTGTCGGCGCTCCCGCTGTGGCACGACGTGACGCGCCGGCCGAGTCCGGGCGGGGACGTGGCGACGACCCTGAACCGGGTGGCGCAGGAGGCCGCTTACCGGGGTCTCGCGGGCCGCAAGGGCGCGGTGGCGGCGATCGAGCCGGAGACGGGCCGGATCCTGGCCATGGTGACGAGCCCGTCGTACGACCCCGCGCAGCTGTCCGGCAACGGCGAGGCGGTGACCTCGGCGTGGGCGCGGCTCAACAGCGACCCGGAGAAGCCGATGCTCAACCGGGCGGTACGGCAGACCTATCCGCCGGGTTCGACGTTCAAGGTGGTCACCGCGGCGGCGGCGCTGGACGCGGGCGTGGTCACCGACCTGGACGCGCGCACCGACTCCCCCGACCCCTACCGGCTGCCCGGCACCCTCACCCGGCTGACCAACGAGTCCGACGGCTGTGCCGACGCCTCGCTGCGGGACGCCTTCGAGTGGTCCTGCAACACGGTGTTCGCCAAGCTGGGCGTGGACGTCGGGGCGAACAACATGAAGACCACGGCCGAGGCGTTCGGGTTCAACGACACCGGGCTGCGCGTGCCCTTCTCGGTCGCGCCCAGCACCTTCGACTCCCACGTGGACAAGGCGCAGCTGGCGCTCTCCTCGATCGGGCAGTACAACACGCGTGCCACTCCGCTGCAGATGGCGATGGTCGCGGCGGCCGTCGCCGACGACGGACAGCTGCGGACGCCGTACCTGGTGGAGCAGACGACGCGGCGGGGCGGCGAGACGGTGGCCGGGAGCGGGACGCATCCGGTCCGCCAGGTGATGCGGCCGGCCACGGCGGAGCGGCTGAAGCAGCTGATGACCGACGTGGTCCGCAAGGGCACCGGCACGCAGGCGGCCATTCCGGGCGTCGTCGTCGGCGGGAAGACCGGCACCGCCCAGCACGGGGTCGGCAACACCGGGGTGCCGTACGCCTGGTTCGTCTCCTGGGCGCAGGCCGAGGACGCCATGGCGCCGGCGGTGGCGGTCGCGGTGGTGGTGGAGGACGCCTCGGCGAACCGGGGCGAGATCAGCGGCGGCGGGGACGCAGCGCCGATCGCCCGGGACGTGATGCGGTCGGTGCTCCGCCGGTGAGACGGCCCGTCGGGGGCCCGCGCCCCCAGGCCTGAGGGCGCACGGCCCGATGCCGTACGCCCGCACGCCGGGGCCGCCGTTCGCGCCCGAGGAGGCGGTCAGCCGATCGGCTTGACGGCCTCGGAGCGGATCTTGACGGTGTTCCTGGCGAGCGCCTCCAGGTCGACCTCCGAGGGGTTCTGCGACAGCAGCGGCGTGTCCACGACGGCGACCGTGGCGCCCGTGTTGCCGTCCGTCCAGGCGCACATGGGCAGGGTGACCTTCGTGCCGAGCTGTTCCTGGGTCAGCACCTCGCAGCTGATGGTGATGCCGAGGTCGAAGTCCTTCGGCGGTACGGCGACCTTGGCGCCGTCGCCCTGGGCGGCGCCCTTCATCATGTTGCGCCGGTCCTCGTCGGTGTTCTTGAACCGGCCGTACATGCCCGACACCACCAGGGTGCCCTTGGTCTGGTCGCCGCCCAGGGTGTAGCTGCCGACGACGCCGTGGGTGTCCTTGGCGTCCCAGGCGCCCTCGGCGTCGCTCTCGATCTTCTTCCCCTCGGTGTCGGAGAGGTCCTTGGCGAGCCGGTACTTCCCGTCGAGCAGCGTGCTGGGCAGGGTGAGCTTGTTCTTCGCCGCGGGGAAGCTGCTCTCGAACCGGGCCCCGAGCGCACCGAGCGCGACCAGGCCGCCCACGACCAGTACGAGGACACCGCCCACGATCCCGAGCACCAGGCCGACCCGGCTCTTCTTCGGCGGCGGCGCCATGGGCGGCACGCCCCAGCCCGGGTACGGCTGCTGCGGCGGGTAGGGCTGGGCCTGCGGATAAGGCTGCGCCTGCGGATAGGGCCCCTGCGGGTACGGCGAGCCGTACGGGCCGGGGTTCGGCGGAGGCTGCCCGCCGTACGGCTGCTGGGGCTGGCCCGGATACGGCGGCTGCTGCGGCGGAGGCATGGACACGCCAGCACGCTACTGCACCGGGGTGAACGGGCCGCCGCCACGCCGGAACTCACGGGCCCGCCGTCAGGCCTCGGCCGCCCCCGACTCGATCGCCTCCGTCACCTCCGCGACCCGCTCCCGCTCCTCCCCGGCGAAGCGCTCGGCGTCCAGCCGCTCGGCCAGCTCCTCGTCCTCGGCCATCAGCAGGTCCAGGTTGGAGTCGCCCATCTCCAGGACGCCCATGTCGACATAGGCCTGCTGCAGGCGCTTGCCCCACAGGCCGATGTCCTTCACGCAGGGGACGATGCGGCTGAACAGCAGCCGGCGGAAGAGCTGGAGGAACTCGGACCGCTCGCTCAGCTCCTCGGCCTCCGCCCTCGGGATGCCGAAGTTCTCCAGCACCTCGACCCCGCGCAGCCGGTCGCGCATCAGATAGCAGCCCTCGATCACGAACTCCTCGCGCTCGCGCAGTTCGGCGTCGGTGAGCTGCCGGTAGTAGTCGCGCAGCGCCATCCGGCCGAAGGCCACGTGCCGGGCCTCGTCCTGCATGACGTACGTCAGGATCTGCTTGGGCAGCGGCTTGTCGGTGGTGTCCCGGATCATGCCGAAGGCGGCCAGCGCCAGGCCCTCGATCAGGACCTGCATGCCCAGGTAGGGCATGTCCCAGCGGCTGTCGCGCAGGGTGTCGCCGAGGAGGGCCTGCAGATTGTCGTTGATCGGGTAGACCAGGCCGATCTTCTCGTGCAGGAACCGGCCGTAGATCTCGGCGTGCCGGGCCTCGTCCATGGTCTGGGTCGCGGAGTAGAACTTCGCGTCGAGGTCGGGCACCGACTCCACGATCCGCGCCGCGCAGATCATCGCGCCCTGCTCGCCGTGCAGGAACTGGCTGAACTGCCAGGAGGCGAAGTGCTGTCGCAGCTCGCCCTTGTCCCGGTCGGTCATCTTGTCCCAGTACGGCGTCCCGTACAGGGTCATGGCCTCCTCGGGCGTGCCCAGCGCGTCGTACGGGTCGACCTCCAGGTCCCAGTCGATGCGCTTGTTCCCGTCCCACTGCTTGTCCTTGCCCTTCTGGTACAGGGCGAGCAGGCGGTCGCGGCCGTCGTCGTACTCCCAGCTGAACCGGGCGGCACCGCTCGCGGGCACCTGCCAGGGGGAGTCACCGGGCTCGTTGGCGTACACGTCATGCGTCGGCATACCTCGCAGGCTCACACGTAGACGCGGAGTCAACAAGTCATGCGCAGGGGATTGACGGCCTTGCTGACAAGCAGTCTCATAAGAGGCGGACGACGTACCCCGGGTAACGAGGTGAGGGAGCCATGACGACCCTGACGGAAGCGGACGCGCTGGACGGACTGCGCGACGCGCTCGGCCTGCTCAAGGACCGGGAGCAGGTGGCCGAGCGGCTGCTGGCCTCCTCCGCCAAGCACTCCTTCGACCCGGACCAGGAGCTGGACTGGGACGCGCCCTTCGAGGAGGGCAAGTGGTTCTGGCCGCCGGAGCTGGTGTCGCTGTACGACACGCCCCTGTGGAAGCGGATGGGCGAGGAGCAGCGGATCCTGCTCTCCCAGCACGAGGCGGCGGCCCTGGCCTCGCTCGGCATCTGGTTCGAGATCATCCTGATGCAGCTGCTCGTCCGGCACATCTACGACAAGGCGGCGACGAGCGCGCACGTGCGGTACGCGCTCACCGAGATCGAGGACGAGTGCCGGCACTCCAAGATGTTCGCGCGGCTGATCTCGCACGGCGGCACGCCCTGGTACCCGGTGGGCCGGGCCCACCAGAACCTCGGCCGTCTCTTCAAGACCATCTCCACCACGCCCGGATCCTTCACCGCGACCCTGCTCGGCGAGGAGGTCCTGGACTGGATGCAGCGGCTGACGTTCCCGGACGAGCGGGTCCAGCCGCTGATCCGCGGGGTCACCCGGATCCATGTCGTGGAGGAGGCCCGGCACGTCCGGTACGCCCGCGAGGAACTGCGCCGGCAGATGGTGACCGCCCCCAGGTGGTCCCAGGAGTTCACCCGGGTCACCTCCGGCGAGTTCGCCCGCGTCTTCTCGGTGGCCTTCGTGAACCCCGACGTGTACGCCAACGTCGGCCTCGACAAGCGGGAGGCGATGGCGCAGGTCAAGGCCAGCGGGCACCGCCGGGAGGTCATGCAGACGGGGGCCCGGCGGCTGACCGACTTCCTGGACGACATCGGCGTCCTGCGGGGAGTGGGGCGGCGGCTGTGGAGGTCGTCCGGACTGCTGGCGTAGACACGGGCGCTCCCAGGGGCGCGGGCAACCGCGCGACCAGCCATGACGGACCGGCGGACGAGGGCGGCCACGGCGGCGCAGCGATTAGGCTGACGGCCATGACCCCGTCGGCCACCCCCGCCTACCGCCGGCTCAGCGTCGAGGAGAGGCGAAGCCAACTCCTCGACGCCGCGCTGTCCCTCTTCGCCCACCGCGCGCCCGAGGACGTGTCGCTGGACGACGTGGCGGAGGCGGCCGGAGTCTCGCGTCCGCTGGTCTACCGGTACTTCCCCGGCGGCAAGCAGCAGCTGTACGAGGCCGCGCTGAGGTCGGCCGCCGAGGAACTCCAGCAGTGCTTCGACGAGCCCCGCGAGGGCTCGCTGCTGCCCCGCCTGTCCCGCGCCCTCGACCGCTACCTCGCCTTCGTCGACGGGCACGACACCGGTTTCAGCGCGCTGCTCCAGGGCGGCAGCGTGGTGGAGACCTCGCGCACCACGGCCATCGTGGACGGGGTGCGCCGGGCCGCCGCCGAGCACATCCTCAGCCACCTCGGCGTCACCGACCCCGGGCCGCGGCTGCGCATGACGGTCCGGATGTGGATCACGGCCGTGGAGGCGGCCTCGCTGATCTGGCTGGACGAGGACAAGCAGCCGCCGGCCGGGGAGCTGCGCGACTGGCTGGTGGAGCAGTTCGTGGCCGTCCTGACGGTCACCGCGAACCGGGACGAGCAGACGGCCACCCTCGTCGGCGGGCTCGCCGGGGATGACCGAGACTGAGACCGTGAAGAGCGAGGACACCCCCTTCGAGGGCGGCCCCATGGACGGACGGGTGCTGCCCGTCCTGCTCGGTCCGACCGGGCACCCCCCGAAGACGTACCGCATCCCCGTCCCGGACCCGGCCGGCGGCCCGCCCACGACGCACGTCTACCGGCGCGTACCGCGCGGGCACAGCAAGCGGCTGGGGCTGATCCAGGGGTGGAAGTACCAGTACGACCCCGAGGACAGGTACGGCGGACGGCTCAGGTGGCCCTGGTCGAAACCCGATGCCACGCCGTCCGGCGACCCGGACGACACGCACGGGTGACAGGGTTGCGCCGAACCGCCCACGTTCGGCGCGCGTCCCACGCGAATACGTCTGATTATCGCGGTGCGATAGGGGCGGAACACCCGCCCTTACCGCACCCGAGGTGATGACGTGCCAGGAACGTTTCTGCGCCTGACCTGCACGGCCGCGGTGGCGGCCCAGGCCGTCCTCGCGCCCGTGCCCGCCGCGGCCGCGCCGGACCCGCAGCGGCCCGTCTCCAAGCTGCTGACGGACCTTCAGCAGCTGTACCGGCAGACGGAACAGGCCACCGAGACCTACGACGCCACCGACGAGAAGCTCGAACGGCAGCGCGCCGAGGTGGACCGCCTCGACGGCGAACTGGCCCGCGCCCGCCTCGCCCTCCAGGACAGCCGGGCCGTCGCCGGCCGGCTGGCCCGCCAGCAGTACCAGAGCAGCGGCCAACTCGGGCCCTACGTACGCCTCCTCCTCGCCCGCGACCCGCAGCACGCGCTGGACGAGGGCCATGTCATCGGCGAACTGGCGCGCGCACAGGCCCGCACGGTGACCCGGCTGTCCGACCGGGAGCGGCAGAAGGACGCCCTGGCCCGGGCGGCCCGCAAGGCCCTCGACACCCAGCTCGGCCTCGCCGACCAGCAGAAGAAGCAACGCGACGACGTCCGGGCCAGGCTCGGCGACGTGGAACGCCTGCTGGCCTCGCTCACCCCCGACCAGCTGGCGGCCGTCGCCCGGCTGGAACAGCAGGACGTGACCCGGGCCCAGCAGCGCCTCAGCACCTCCGGCGCCCTCTCCGACGACCGCCCGGCCACCTCCGCGGGCACCCGTGCCGTCCGCTACGCCATGAACCAGCTCGGCAAGCCGTACGCCTGGGGCGCGCAGGGGCCTTCGGCGTACGACTGCTCGGGCCTGACCTCCGAGGCCTGGGAGCACGCGGGCACCCCGATCCCCCGCACCAGCCAGGAGCAGTGGCACCGGCTCAGAAGGGTCCCGCTGAACCGGCTGCGCCCCGGCGATCTGGTGGTCTACTTCCCCGAGGCGACCCATGTGGCGATGTACGTGGGCCACGGCAAGGTCGTCCAGGCGCCGAGGACGGGACAGAAGGTCCAGGTCTCACCGCTGGCCTCCTATCCGGTCCTCGGCGCCGTACGCCCGGACGGCCCGTCAGGAGAACGCGGCGCTCAGGCCCCGGCGGCCGAGGCCAGGTAGGCGCCGTACGTCGGCCCCTGTTCCTGTGGGAGGCGGCCGGATCAGTGCGCGGTGAACGCGGCAGCGGCGTAGTGTGCCCGCTCATGTCCGTCGCTGAGCGTCCTCCTTCCTTGCTGCGCAACGTGGGTTTCGTCCGCCTCGCGCTTGCCCGGATCATTTCCGTCCTCGGCAACGGGTTCGCCCGAGTCGCACTGGCCTTCGCGGTGCTCTCCCTGCCCGGCACCACCCCGGGAGAACTCTCCCTCGTCGTCGCCTGCCAGGCGGTTCCGCAGCTCGCGCTGGTCCTGGTGGGCGGCGTGATCGCCGACCGGGTCTCCCGCTCCGGGCTGATGGCCCTCTCGGACGCGTTGGGCGCCCTCTCCTACGGCGGGCTCGCCGCGGTGGTGCTCCTCGGACACGCTTCCGTCATCGCACTGTGTTCGCTGGCCATCACGGCGGGCATCGCCTCCGCCCTCTTCTCTCCGGCGATGGACGGGGTGATCCCGCAGCTGGTTCCCGCCTCCGTTCTCCAGCGGGCCAACGGCCTTCTGCGGGTGGGCACCAACACCTCGCTCCTGCTGGGACTGGCCTTGTCGGGCGTGACCGTGGCATGGATCGGCGCCGGCTGGGCGCTGGCCCTCAACGGTCTGTCCTTCGTCGTCAGCGCCGTCCTCACCTCCTCACTGCGCCTGGGCCGCCGCGCCCGCAGTTCCAGCTCCGGCTGGGCCGATCTGCGCGCGGGCTGGCGGGAGTTCAGGTCGCACCAGTGGCTGTGGGTGGTGGTCGTCCAGTACTCCCTCGTGGTCGCGGCCATGAACGCCAACGCCGGTGTGCTGGGACCGCTGGCGGCACGTGCGCACTTCGGTGGGGCCCGTGCGTGGTCGCTGGTGGTCGCGGCCCAGGCCCTGGGATCCGTGGCGGGCGCCGGGATCGCGGCCCGGACGCGCGTCGGCCGGCCGATCCTGGCCGCGGTCCTGTTCACCCTGCCCACCGCCGCGCCGCCGGCCCTGCTCGGAGCCGCCGCGCCTCTGTGGGCCGTCGCCGCCGGTGCCTTCGCGGCCGGCGTCAGCCTGGACTTCTTCGGCGTGCTGTGGTCCACCACCATGCAGCGCGAAGTCCCCGAGGAGGCCCTGTCCCGCGTCAGTTCCTACGACTGGTTCGGCTCCCTCTCCCTCGCCCCGCTCGGCCTCGCCCTGGCCGGACCCGCTGCCGACGCTTTCGGCACCGGCGAGGTGCTGCTGGCTTGCGCGGGCCTGATCGTCACCGCCACCCTTGCCGCACTCCTGTCTCCCGGCGTGCGGTCGCTGCGCGCACCCGACCCGGGTCTGACCGCGTCCCTCGTAGCCGGGACATCCGCATCGGCATCCTGACGGGAGTACCGGACCCGCTCCACGGTGCCTGGGTCGACGGCGGGCATAGCATCTGCTGGCCCGCACAGCCGTCGGGCGGTTCAACGGGAGGGATGCTCATGCGGCGGACGATCACCGGATTCAGACGTGTGGCCTGGGTGTTGGCACCCGTCGGGTTGGCCCTCCTGGCAGGGGCCGTCGTGTACACCCTCGCGAACTACAGCATGGTCACAGTCTCGGGCAACTCGATGAGGCCCGCATTCCGCCCGGGTGATCAGCTGTTGATCGAGCGGATCGACGCGACCGAGATACGCCGAGGTGATGTCGTACTCATCGATCCGCCCGAGCGCCATATGACGGAACCGGTGTTGCGGCGGGTCATCGGAATGGGCGGCGATCACGTGGTGGGGGCCGGGAATCGGGTCACGGTGAACGGAAAGCCACTCGACGAGCCCTATGTGCCGGATGCCGACAAGGATCTGGCGGTCGCCCCGTACGACGTGAAGGTCCCGGAGGGGCGGTTGTTCGTGCTCGGCGACCACCGTGCGAACTCCAACGACTCGCGTTACCACCTCAGTGAGCAGTCAGGCAGCTTCGCGGCCTCCGGAGTGCGGGGGCGAGTAGTGGAGAACTCCGCCGCGCCAACAGCGCCGGTGGCCGTCGGAAGCGCCGGGATTGTGCTGACCCTGCTCGGCGTCGGAGGGTACATAGCCGGACGACGCGCCCAGAGACCGCTCCCGCCCGCCGCGCCATGGCCCGTGGCCTGAGGCCGGCCGTACGGCAGCGAAGCACAGGGAGGTCCCGAACCGATGGATCGCCCCTGGGCGGGCGGCTACTCCGACGACCCGCCATTCTGAAAGTGTGATCGGCGGGATAGGCGCACTTGTCAAGACCGCACAGGGCGGTTGACACCAGCGACTGACACCAACAAGCGCGAACAGCGGCGGTCGTCGCCGGACCTCAATGGACGATCTGCCCAGGAGTAGGACCGGTTGGCCGACGTCGCCGCCCCCCGGTGATCGACCTGATAAGGATGAGGTCAGACCTCAAAGCCTTGGCCTATGCGGGCGCCCGCCGGCCTCACCATCGGCCGGCGCCCGTCGCGTTGACCCGGTCATCGAGACTCCGCCGACCGCGTGACTCACCATCCGAACCCGGAGGCGTGGCCCCGAGCACGGCCCTGGCCCGCCCGTGCTGCTCGAGGGCAGCACGACCCCTGGAAACCGAGGGCGCATAAGATCAGCGCCTTGCCAGGATCAGAACGGGCTGAAGGCGGTCAGGATGGATGCCCTGTCACAGTTGGTGACGATTGCCGCCGTGCTTCTGGGGTCGTTGATGACTTTCGTCACCAACCAGTTGGCGGAGCGGAGCAAACGGCGTGAGACTCGGCGCGTTCGCTGGGATGAGAAGAAGCTCGACACATACACCGACTACATCAGCAAAGTGCGTGCCACCATGGCCGCCAACGTGGTGGTCTACAAAGTCCGCAAGGGCCTACGGACCATGCCGCGAAGCGAGGAGGACATACGGCTGGACCTCACCCAAGCAGGGACTGCGCAAGCAATCGCCTTTGAGCGGGTAATGCTCCTGGCCGGAGATGACGTGGTCGAAGCAGCCCACGCCGTACAAGAAGCGACGGCCGCTTTCGGAGAAGTTGCGCGGGGGGACGCGGATGACACTCGGGACGAGTGGGGAGCTCTTCACAGCGCAGCGTTCCATGCCATCAACCAGTTTCACGAGCGTGCGCGAATAGACCTAGGTGTCAGCGGAGGCTTTCGAGGCGAGCGGCACTCAGCCCGTGGTGGCCTTCTGCCACTTGGCAGCGGAAGTGGCGAAGCAAGCCCGAGCGCCCCAGGGCCCGCAGAGGAGACACGCTAGAGAGAAGATCAGAAGTTATTGGGAAGCTGAGGTGATCTAGGGCTTATTGCGGGGCTGAGCGCCCGCCCAAGTCGCTTCGGGACGAAGCGGTCGCTCCCAGGTCCACAGACTGCCCGACGCGCCGGTAGCTCACGGGGCCGTGATCACTCGCGCCGAAGCAGTTCCCGGCCAAAGTCGCTCCACCGACCTCTGGTCCCGCATGTGGCCAGCCGAATGGAGTAGCTGAGAGTGCGCCAATTCCAGCGGTGCGCGACGCTAAAGGGGCCGGCGTGGCCTCACGCTGCCTCAGTTCCTCGGCCGACGGGAAGGTTCTCATCATGGGAAATAGCGCCAACATGAAGGTGGTGAACGTCAGCCAACTTCTTTTGCAGACCTTCATCACCAACGTCGAGTGCATGTATGACAACGGCGAATATGGCTCTGACCTCTCGGCCTTCAACGACACAAACATCGGTCCAGGTACCACCTACCCCAGCCCGACGGGGCAATTCATCGAAACGAAAAACAGCGGTAGCTGCTTCGGTGTAACCTCCACCTTTGACCTGTTGATCAACAACCTGAACACGAATCAGGAGATCGGTCAGGTCGCCTTCCAGGAGAACGACGGATGGTCTTACAAGTGCACGAACCCTTCCGTTATTCACGTCGATATCTCGGGTGATCCCACGATGATCTCCGTGACCGTCCAGCAACCTCCCTCCGAGGGCCCCAGTGGTCGTTGAGACGCCTGGGGAGCCCGTGCACGCTCGGCCGGGTGGCCGACTGCCCGGGCATCGAGGGGCATCCCGCGACACCCCCGCTCGGGCCGTCTCCGGGCCGTGCGGGGGTACTGCAGTACAGCAGCGGAGTACAGCAACCACCGCGACCGCAGCCGACCGCCGAGGCCGGTAACAGTCAGACGCCGACGGCCCCGGCAGCAGAACCGGGGCCGTCTCTGGGCCGTCCGAGGGTGGCCGACGTCGACCGACAATGACAGACGACGACGGCCGAACCCCAGGTCAGAGACCCGTCACGCGCCTGCGACCGAGGCCAGGTAGGCGCCCGTCTTCTCCGGGTCGTAGAAGAAGTTCTCGAAGTCCGCCGGGTCGTTGAACGCGTTGGCGAACCGGTCGGCGACCGGCTGGAGCTGTCCGGCCGCGCCGATGAGGTTCAGGATGTGCTCCGGCGGCGGCGCCAGCATCGCGTTCGTCCACTTGGTGACGTGCTGGGCGGTGGTCCAGTAGCGGTCGAACGTGGCGCGCATCCACTCCTCGTCGAACGGCTTGTCGCCCCGTTCGAGGATCGACGCGAGGTAGGCGGCCGCGCACTTGGCCGCCGAGTTGGAACCCTGGCCGGTGATCGGGTCGTTGGCGACGACCACGTCGGCCACGCCGAGCACCAGACCGCCCGAGGGCAGCCGGCCGATGGGGTTGCGGACGGTCGGCGCGTACCGGCCGGCCAGCGTGCCGCCTGCGTCGGTCAGTTCGACCTTCGTGGCCCGCGCGTACTCCCAGGGCGTGAACCGCTCCATGAGTTCCAGGGTCAGGGAGAGGTGCTCGGCCGGGTCCTTGACGCCGTGGAAGGCGTCGAGCGGGCCGCCGGGTATGCCCTCCCAGAACAGGATGTCCGCGCGGCCCGAGGTGGTGAACGTCGGCATGACGAAGAGCTCGCCGACGCCCGGGACCAGGTTGCAGCGGACCGCGTCGAACTCCGGGTGCTCCGGGCGCGGGCCGAGCCCGTGCACGTACGCCACCGCCAGCGCGCGCTGCGGCTCGCTGTACGGGGAGCGCTCGGGGTCGCGGGCGAACATGGACACCAGCTCGCCCTTGCCGGCGGCGACGAGCACGAGGTCGTAGGCGCGGGAGAAGTAGTCGAGGTCGCCGACGGCCGCGCCGTGGATGACCAGCTGGCCGCCGCGCTGGGCGAAGGTCTCCATCCAGCCGGCCATCTTCACGCGCTGGTCGACGGACTGCGCGTACGCGTCGAGCCTGCCCACCCAGTCGATCGCCCGCTGGGTGGGGCCCGGGTCGTGCGAGCCGGGGGCGGCGACCGAGACGCCGAGTCCCTGGATCTTCGGGGCCTGGGACTCCCAGAAGTTCAGGTTCAGGTCGCGCTCGTGCTGGAGTGCCGTGTGGAACATGCACTGCGTCGACATGACCCGGCCGGAACGGATCTCGTCCGCGGTCCGGTTCGACATCAGGGTGACCTCGTAGCCGTGCGACTGCAGGCCGAGGGCGAGCTGGAGTCCGGACTGGCCGGCTCCGACGACGAGTATCTTCCGCATGCGGGTGGTGGCTCCTTACAGGGACTACTCGGGGGTTTCGTCCAGCGCGTGGCCGACCAGGGCCAGGAGTGTCTCGATGGCCGAAATCCGCCGTCGCGCATCCATGATCATGACAGGGATGTGCGGGGGTACGGTCAGCGCCTCCCGGACGTCCTCCGGGTCGAACTCCTCGCTGCCGTCGAAGTGGTTGACGGCGACGACGTACGGCAGCCCGCAGCTCTCGAAGTAGTCCAGTGCCGGGAAACAGTCCTTCAGCCGCCGGGTGTCGGCCAGGACGACGGCGCCTATCGCGCCGCGCACGAGGTCGTCCCACATGAACCAGAACCGCTGCTGGCCCGGCGTGCCGAACAGGTAGAGCACCAGGTCGTCGTCGAGCGTGATGCGGCCGAAGTCCATGGCGACCGTGGTGGTCAGCTTGCCGGGCGTGGCGGTGAGGTCGTCGGTCTCCTCGCTCGCCTCGGTCATCAGCGCCTCGGTCTGCAGCGGTGTGATCTCCGAGACGGCCGTGACCAGCGTGGTCTTGCCGACGCCGAAGCCGCCCGCCACCACGATCTTCGTCGCGACGGGGGCCCGCGTGCGGTCCGTCTGCCAGGACCTCAGGTCCTCGTCCGGCCCGGTGAACCCGGCGACGAGGGGGGTGCCCCCGAAGGAGGCGGTGGCGTCAGAGACGGCGGAGTCCACTCAGCACCCTTTCCAACAGAGCGCGGTCCGGGCGGCCGGTGCCGTGACCCGTTCCGGTGCCGTACACACGGATCTTTCCCTGGTCCGCGAGGTCGCTGAGGAGGACCCGGACCACGCCGAGCGGCATCTTCAGCAGCGCGGCGATCTCGGCCACCGTGCGCATACGGCGGCACAGTTCGACGATGGCCCGCATCTCCGGCATGACCCGGGTGGCGAGGGAACCATTCGTCAGTTCCTTGCGCTCCTCCGGGGCCTCCAGCGCGGCCACGAAGGTCTCCACGAGGAGGACGTGGCCGAAGCGGGTACGGCCGCCGGTGAGCGAGTAGGGGCGCACGCGGGCGGGCCTGCGGTCGCCGCCGCGCACGGGGAGTTTCCCCGGCGTGCCGCTCATCGGGCGCTCCCCGCCGACTGGGCCTCCAGCGACTTGCGCAGCTCGCTGCGGAGTTCGGGGGTGAGGACGTGGCCGGCGCGGCCGACGAACAGCGCCATGTGGTACGCCACCACGCTCATGTCGCACTCCGCGGAGCCGTGCACGCCGAGCAGCGATCCGTCGCTGATCGACATGACGAACAGGCTGCCCGCCTCCATCGCGACCATGGTGTGCCTGACCCCGCCGAACGCCAGCAGCTTGGCGGTGCCGAGGGTGAGGCTGCCGATGCCGGAGACGATGGTGGCGAGGTCGGCGGCGGAGCCGCGCGGTCCCTTCGCCGGGCGGGCCCGGCGGGACTGCTCGGTGTGGCCTGGGTCGGACGACAGGAGCAGCAGGCCGTCCGAGGAGACCACGGCGACGGACTGGATGCCGGGGACTTCCTCGACCAGGTTGGTCAGCAGCCAGTGCAGGTTGCGGGCCTCACTGCTCAGTCCGAAGGTACTGGGCGCGGTCAACTGCTTGCCTCCTCGACGGTGCCCCCCGTGGCTTCTTCGGTACGTTCCGCGATCTCCGCCTCTACGTCGCGGTAGCCGGCCTGTGCTCCTTGGCGGAAGCCGCCGAGCCTGCGGCGCAGGGCGTCGGCGTCCACCGTGCCGGTCCGCCGGCGCGGGGTCTCGGCCGGTGCGGTGATCCTGGGTGTGCGCTTGGGCAGGCCCTTGCTGGTGACCGCCTCGGCTTCGCCCTCGGCGTCCTCAGGCTTCCCACCCGCGCGGCTCTCGTCTCCGGCCGCGGGTGGCCCCTGCGGGACGTCCTCGCCGTCGGCGGCCGCCGGGTGGTGGCGCGGCGCTTCCGGCGCGGCCGCCAGATCCGGGAGCAGCAGCTCCATGGTCGTCTCGGCGTAGGTCTCCACCGGCGCCTTCGGCCGCGCCTCCCCGTCCTCCGCGGCCCCCCGGGCCTGCTCGTGCACCGGCGACGGCCCGGCCTCCGGCCCACCGTCCCCGGCCCCCCGGCCGGGGGTGTCACGCACGGCTTCCGCACCCGGACCCGCGGAGAATTCCGGAAGCGCGGCCCCGGCCGGACCCACGTCCCCGGCCGGACCGGTGGAGGCGCCCGGCTCCTCGTCCCCCGTCGGACCGCCGGAGGCGGCCGGCGGTGGTGGGTGCGGGGTCGAGTCCTGGACGGCCCTTTCGGCGAGGGCGACCAGGGGGTCGGGGTCCTTCGGGCGAGTGGGGAGGATGTTGGAGTTGGCCTCGGCGGCGGCGCCCGGCAGGGTGAACGTGCCGGTGTTGCCGTGGGACGCCGACTGGTGCGGTACGACGGCCGACGGGGCCTGCGCGAGCAGCGGGGCGGGCAGGACCACGACCGCCGCGATGCCGCCCTGCTTCTGCTCGCGCAGCCGCACCCGGACCCCGTGGCGGTGGGCGAGGCGGGCCACGACGTACAGGCCGAGCCCGAGGCCGTCCTCGCCCTCCTGGTCGTAGGCGGACTCGGGGTCGAAGTCGGCGAGGCGGCCGTTGAGCCGGCCGAGGCGGTCGCCGGCCATGCCGATGCCCTCGTCCTGGACGGAGAGCATGACCTCGCCGGACTCCAGGAGCCAGCCGGAGATCTCCACCGGGATGTCCGGCGGGGAGAACGACGTCGCGTTCTCCATCAGCTCCGCCAGCAGGTGGGAGAGGTCGTCCGCGGCGAAGCCCGCCACGTGCGCGTGCGGCGGGAGCGCTGCGATGCGGACCCGGTCGTAGCGCTCGATCTCGCTGACCGCCGCCCGGACCACGTCGACCAGCGGAACCGGGCCGTGGTGCTGCTGCACGTGCTCGGTGCCGGCGAGGACCAGGAGGTTCTCGCTGTGCCGGCGCATCACCGTGGCGAAGTGGTCCAGCTTGAACAGGGTGGCCAGGCGCTCGGGATCCTGCTCCCGGTCCTCCAGGCCCTCGATCACCGCGAGTTGGCGCTCGACCAGGCCGAGGGTGCGCAGCGCCAGGTTGACGAACGTGCCGCCGATGCTGGTGCGCAGGCGCTTCAGCTGGGCGGCGGAGTCGGCCAGTTCGGCGCGCAGCGCCTCGCGGGCGTCGGCCATCTGCTGGCGCTGCCCGACCAGGTGCTTGCGGTCGGTCTCCAGGGTGACGACGCGCTCGTGGAGGGCCGCGGCGTGCGCGTGCAGGGCGTTGACCGAGCGGACGACCTGGGCGAACTCGTCGTTGCGGCCCGTGAAGGCGATGGGCTCCTGGGCCGCGGGGTCCTCGGACTCGGCGAGGCGGGCGGAGCCGCGGCGCAGGACCGACAGCGGGCGGGTGAGGGTGCGGGCCATGGCCGTGGCGATGCCGACGGCGGCCAGGATCAGCGCGCCGAGGACGGCGATGCGGATCTCCAGGGCGGTGACGTCGTCGTCCCTGAGCTTCGCGAGGTCCTTGGTGCGGTGGTCGTAGAGCGCGGACTCGGCGCCGCGCATCAGGTCGACCCGGGCGGACAGGGCCGCGTCCAGCTTCTTGGTGCTGGTGGTCAGCGCGCTGTCGGAGAGGGTGGGCCGGCCGGTGAGCGTGGCCAGGTACTTCTCCGCGGAGTTGACCTCGGGGCCGGTGACCGTGGAGTCGTAGGAGTCGACGGCCGCCTGGGGCGCGGTCTCGCGGAAGTCGGCGAGGGCCGAGTCGGCGCGCAGCCGGGCCTGCTGGGCGGCGGCGCTGAGCGCGTCGCGCTGCCTGCGGTCCGCGTCGCTCGTGGTGGCGGCCGTGATCGGCAGGCCGGTGACGGGGCTGATCACCGTCCGGGTGTCGGACGGGACGTTCAGCGCGGCGAGCAGCAGACCGCGGGCGGCGGCGGACTGCTGGACGGCGGTGTCCAGTTCGGCGAGCGCGTACGCGCCGGAGCCGGCCCGCGGGGGCATCTGCTCGGCAAGCTGCCCGGCGAGCCGGTGCAGTTCCGCGATGGTGGCCGAGTAGGCCTGGTGGGCCTGGAGCGCCGTGGACTTGCCGGTGAGGGCGGCCCGCCGGACGGCGGCGACGCCGTCGAGGTCGGTGCGCAGGTTCGCCGGGGTGTCGGTGTCGGCGCGCAGGTCCTCGACCTGCCGGTCGACGCGGGCGCTGCGGTCCTCGGAGGGCGCCTTGGACTTGGGGCGTCCGGCCGCGATGTAGGAGGTCACCTCGTCGCGCTCGTCGGCCAGGGAGTGGGCGAGGGCGAGGGCGTCCTCGGTGCGGGCGGCCAGCGTCACCAGGTTCTGGGAGTCGCTGACGTCTCCGGAGGCGGTGAGCAGGGAGGGCGCGCCGGCCCCGGCGACGGCGGCGGCCACCACCGTGACGGCGACGATCAGCCGGGTGCGCACATGGGTGGGACGGCCGGTGCCCACGGGGGTCTGCGGGGCGGTGCCCGCGGGGTCCGTCTGCCTGCCTGTGCGCCGAGGCCGCATTTTCTGCACCGGTGCTCGCAATCCTGAACTCGTCTACCCAGGGCCCGGGTGGCGCCCCGTCATCTCGGTGCCAAGTGGTGCGTGCACCCGGTTCGTACGGTTCCCGACCCTCCCAGCGCCGGTGGGCAGGGGCCGCGCATCACCTGACCCGCCACCCGAAGGAGTGAACATCGGAGGGGAGTTGGCGGGCAAGTTCCTCCGGCGTGTGCGACACGGTCATATGGCGGGCCGGTTGGACGCGCGGGGCAGGCTTTGGCAGGATTCGCCACCGCGCTTTTCCGGGGTGCCCCATTCCCGCCCAAACCAGGCGGCTGACCTGCGGGGTCGTGTCAATCCGGCGATGGTTGCCAGCCTTTGGCGGACGCTGTGAAGGGCTCGTGCAGACTGGCCGAATGCGAACTGATCTCGTTTCGGAACCCGGCGACGCGACCCGACCCAACGAGGACTTCGCCGCTGTCGGGCTACCCGCCTCCGGGCAGGGCGGTTGCGTGGTCGTCCTGGACGGGGTGACTCCACCCGGCGGGGAGACGGGCTGTCTGCATTCCGTCCCCTGGTTCACCGCGCGGCTCGGCGGCGCGCTGATCGAACTGACCGTTTCCGGGCGGGATCTGACGCTGCCGGAGATTCTCTCCGGGGCGATCGGGCGAACCGCCACGGCGCACGCGGCCACCTGTGACCTTTCTCACCCGCGAACCCCCCAGGCAACCGTCGTGCTGACCCGCTGGTCCACCGACACCGTCGAATACCTGGTGCTGTCCGACTCCGTGCTGCTGCTCCGGTCGCCCGAGGGCACGGTCACCCCGGTCCTGGACGACCGCCTGTCCCGGCTCCCCCGCTCGGCGCTCGCCACCGACGCCCTGGTGGACGCCAACCTGCGCAACAAGGAGGGCGGCTTCTTCACGGCCGCCGCGGACCCCGCCGTCGCCGCCCGCGCGGTGGCCGGCACCGTGCCCCGCCGTGAGGTCGGCGCGCTGGCCGCGCTGACGGACGGCGCGACCCGCTGGACGGAGAGGTTCCGCGAGGGCGACTGGGCCGCCCTGTTCGGCGTCGTCGCCGAGGAGGGCGGCCGGTCGCTGGTGGACCGGGTACGGCGGCTGGAGGCGGCGGACCGGCGGGAGCGGGCGTTCCTGGGGCGGAGCAAGACGCACGACGACGCGACGGTCGTGTACGCGGAGCTGGGCCGGGCTATTTCTCCATGACGCCGTTCAGCTCGTGCAGCAGCCGGGCCAGCTCGGCCACCTCGCGCCGGTCCCAGTGGGCGAGCTGGCAGACGTAGCGGGCCCGGCGGGCGTCGCGGACCGTGCTCACCCGGCTGCGGCCCTCGTCGGTCAGGGTGACGAGCCAGGCGCGGCCGTCCGCGGGGTCGGGCTCGCGGGTGATCAGGCCCAGCTCCTCCAGGGCGCGCAGCTGGCGGGACATGGTGGCCTTGCCGACTCCGATGTAGGCGGCGAGTTCCGTGGCCCGCTGGCCGCCCAGCTCGTCCAGGCGGATGAGCAGGCCGTACGCGGAGGACTCCAGGTCGGGGTGGACCTCGCGGGCCATCTCGCCCTGGTTGGCCCGGGCGCGCCGGAGCAGCACGGTCAACTCGCGCTCCAGCGCCAGGAATTCCTGGTCTGCACCACTGGGCGTCACCCGTCCGGCAACGCGTGGCACGTCGCTGTTTCCGTCCTCGTGCACGTCAGCACCCCTGATCGGTTTCGCGGTCCTGAAAGTTTCTGGCAAACGCCGTCATAGCCGCAGCTCCGTAAGTATTTCGCAGGCGTAGACCAACGGCGGCGTCCGGACCCCCTTCCCACGCCGAATCTACGTGCGTAGCTTCTTCGGCAGAAAGTCGAATGGCATGTTCACGCCAGCGACAAACGACCGTCGCTGCTCCCCGTTTCCCCCCACCCCACTCCCCCGGAGGCACGTCATGCCCGTGCACAGACCCGGCTCCACCCGCCCGCGCGCGCTCTCCGTCCTGGTCACGGCCCTGCTCGCGGCACTGTCCTGCACGCTCCCCCTCACCTCCGCCCAGGCCGCGACCGCACCCGGCCGCGGCTCCGCCCACATGGGCATGGGCGTCCTCGCCCACGACGGCAGCCACGGCACCCCCACGAGCGGCGACGCCACCCAGACCGAGGGCGTGGACGTCTCCAGCTACCAGGGCAACGTCGCCTGGTCCACCCTGTACGGCAGCGGGGTGCGCTGGGCCTACACGAAGGCCACGGAGGGCACGTACTACACGAACTCGTACTTCGCCCAGCAGTACAACGGCTCGTACAACGTGGGCATGATCCGCGGCGCCTACCACTTCGCGACCCCGGACACCACGAGCGGCGCCGCCCAGGCGAGCTACTTCGTCGGCCACGGCGGCGGCTGGTCGAGGGACGGCAAGACGCTGCCCGGCGCGCTCGACATCGAGTGGAACCCGTACGGGGCCAGCTGCTACGGCAAGACCACGGGCCAGATGGTCGGCTGGATCGCCGACTTCCTGAACACCTACAAGTCCCTCACCGGCCGCGACGCCGTGATCTACACGGCCACCAGCTGGTGGACCCAGTGCACCGGCAACTACGGCGGCTTCGCCGCGAACAACCCGCTGTGGATCGCCCGGTACGCCACGGACCCGGGGACGCTGCCGGCCGGCTGGCCGTACTACACCATGTGGCAGTACACCTCCTCCGGGCCGACCGTCGGGGACCACGACAAGTTCAACGGAGCGCTGGACCGCGTGCAGGCTCTCGCGAACGGCTGACGCTCCGCCGCGACCCCTGCCGACCGCGGCAGGGGTCGCTTTTTTCCGTGCAACGCTGCGTTGGTGCTCCGCGCCGCCCGGGATCATGCTGGTCAGGAGAGCCTGCCGAGCAAGGGTGAGCGGCGATGGAGCGACAGTTCACGTACACGGCCACGGCCACCGTCGATGAGCAGGGCATCCTCACCGGCTGGAGCGAGGGCGCGCGGCGGCTGCTCGGCTACGACTCCTCGGCGGTCGTCGGACGGCCCGCCACCGCGATCCTCGCCACCGAGGGCGGAGCGGTCCGGCAGGCCCTGGCCGGGCGGAACCGCTGGCACGGCACCGTCCCGCTGTGGCACCACGACGGGCGGCTCCTGGAGCTGGGCGTGCTCGCGCACCGGCGCGGGTCGCGCGCCGGGGACAGCGACTGGCTCGTGGTGAGCGCCGTGACGGCCCGGTCGCAGCCGCCCCGGGGCGAACCGCTGGAGGAGTGGACGTTTCTCCAGTCCCCCTTCCCGCTGGCCATCTTCGACACCGACCAGCGTCTGGTGCGCGCCAACCGCCGGATGGAACACGCCCTGACCCTGCCCGAGGCGGCGATGCGCGGGCTGCGCCTCTCCCACATCGTCCCCGGCCCCGCCAGCGAGGAGACCGAGCGGACGATGCGGCGGGCGCTGGAGTCCGGCCGGCCGCAGGAGGCGGAGGCCGGACTCGGCGCGGAACTCGGCCGGTCCACGGTCCTCACCCCGCTGAAGGACGCCGACGGCCGGGTGCGCGCCGTCTGTGTGTCCCCCCGGCAGCCCGTGCCGGAGGACGCGGCCCGGCAGGAACCGCCGGCAGAGGCCGGCCCGAGTGTGGGCAGCGCGGCGGACCAGGCCCGCGCCGCACAGGAACTCGGCGAGGTCACGGTCCCCCGGCTCGCCGACGTCATGACGGTCGACCTGCTCGACTCGCCCCGGACCGAGGAGGAGCTCGCCGCCCCGCCGGCGGCCACGGTCGTCCTGCGCCGCGCCGCGCTGCGCGCCGTCCCCGGCGGCACCGGGCGCGCCCGCGGCAGCGGGGTGGGCGAGGCGGTCGTCTGCCCGCCGGACTCCCCGCCCGCGAGGTGCCTGACCGCGGGCCGTCCGCAGCTGTACGACACGGCGGAGCCGGGCATCGCCGCGTGGGCGGAGCTTACCCCGTGCAGTCCGAGCCTTACCGGCTCGTCCGGTCGACGCCGCCCTGGCCAATGGGGCACGATGTCGTCACACAGAACTGTGATGCCGTT